>CADBNS010000135.1 GCA_902796065.1 Ruminococcus flavefaciens | reverse complement strand
GCAACTACCTCATAACCGGGAGCATCAAACATCTGTCTGAATGCAAGACGACCGATACGGCCGAAACCATTAATAGCAACTTTAACTGACATGTGGATATACCTCCTAAAAAATTTATATTCCTATTATACCGCACTCATGAAAATTTTTCAAGTGGTTAGATAAAAAAATAACAGTTTTTTATAGAAAAATACATTTTGCACAATTGCGTTCAAAAAATATTGTTGAAACTGACGCGATTGTAAAAGCTTCGGGAGGTATTCCATTTTGGCTTAAAAAGTAGTATAATAGTAAGAGAAGACCGTGTCAGAGGAGGGTTGGCATGAGCAGCTGTGACGATATAAAGGGCTTTTTTGAAAATCCCTTTGCTGAGGATTATATAAATATATCTGAGGAAAATCTGCGCTTTGCCGTTATGAGCATATCGTCAGCCTGTACTCAGCTGGAGGGTGCGTGTCCTACAGATGAACAGCGGGCTTATCTTGCATCTATTATGAAGATGTGCTGCCGGCTCATGCAGTCCGCCGAAATGAATACTCAGCTGAGAAATGCACTGGCTCCGTCCGGCCCTGCCAGGGAGACTGTCAGTACAGGCAGGCTGCTCCGTGAGATAGCTGAAGGGTGTATGCTTTCTCTTGCGAATATTTGCCGCGTATCATCTGATGCGGATGATATGCTTTTTGTCGTGTGCAGCCGCCACCTCCTGCGGTATCTGATACTCGGCATTATCCGCCGCGGAGTCAGGGATGGTGCGGAGTCCGTAGTGCTCAGCGCTGAGGCTGCGGACGGTGAAGTCTGCATTTCCGTGGAGTTCAGCGGCATCAGAGACAAGGAAAACGGAGTTCCGTCTGAACTGAATGATGTGTACTTCAATGATATTAATGAGGTGCTTGCCGGCGGAGTAGGCGGAAAATTCACGTTTGACGGCAAACGTGCGCAGATCCGGCTGCCGGTTGCTCCGGAGGGACCAGATGCAGAACTGCGCTCATCTGAAAATTTTTTTGATAGTTCTGTTTTTTCAATTTATAATATCATGTTGGGCGACTTATCTGATCATATTTTTTATTGACTCTGTGAAATTTATTTGTGCAAAATTAACTTTAGAACTTTTCATCAATTTGTCATTTTACCGGATTATTTTTTTGTTGACAATATTCAAAAAACGTTATATAATATATATGTGGGTTATTATCATAAATTGTTATCGGAGATGTGATGATGTCAGAAGGTTTAGAGATCGAAAGAAAGTTTCTTGTGAAAAAACCGGATCTCAGCAGGCTTGACCTTAAACGTACGCTGAGTATTATCCAGACCTACCTTTCCAACGGAGAAAATGGTTCCCAGCGCAGAGTGAGGCGCATCGCTGAGAACGGAAGGGTAAGCTATACGTTTACGGAAAAAGTGTATATTACACCGGTCACAAGACAGGAGAATGAGTTTGAGATCACTGAGGAGAAGTATAATGAGCTCCTCTCTCAGAGACGGACTGACAGCGTTCCTATTGTAAAGGTGCGCTATTGCTTCTTGTATATGGACCAGCTCTTTGAGCTGGATACATACCCGTTCTCGGATAAGCTGGCAGTTCTTGAACTGGAGCTTGATGATCCGGAACAGAAAATATACTTTCCCGGAGATGTGAGTGTCCTTCGGGAGATCACCGGAGACAGAAGATATTCAAATGCTGCGCTGGCTAATGCGGGCATGTTTCCGGATGAACCGGTCGGTGACCGGCAGATTGGAGATTTTTAATGGCAGAAAAATTCGTATCCGTGGACAGCGGCGATCAGCTCTCCGATATTTTCGGTCAGCTTGACGGCAATATCGCCCGCATCCAGAAACAGTACGGAGTTTCTATTGTGGACAGGGACGGCTCCATCAAGATTATCGGCGATGAACCGGGCCTGTCAGAAGCCGCTAAGGCTGTGGAAGCTCTGGTCAGGATCGGTAATACCGGACAGACTGTCAGCGATCAGACTGTGAGATATGTCACATCTATGGTCGCAGAGGGGATAGAGTCCCAGCTTGAGGAGCTGAAGGGCGACGGAGTATGCGTCACAGCCTCAGGCAAGATAGTACGTGCACGTACAGTCGGTCAGAAGAGGTATATCGAATCCATCAAGAACAATACCATAGTTCTCGGTATAGGACCTGCCGGCACCGGTAAGACATACCTTGCCGTTGCCATGGCTGTCAAGGCCTTCCGTGAACATAAGATCAAGAAGATCATCCTTACCCGTCCGGCTGTTGAGGCCGGCGAGAAGCTGGGTTTCCTGCCCGGTGACCTCCAGGATAAGGTCGATCCTTACCTCCGTCCGCTCTATGATGCGCTCTTTGATATGTTCGGCGCTGAGAGCTTCGGAAGATACATGGAAAAGGGTATTATTGAAGTGGCTCCTCTTGCCTATATGAGAGGACGTACCCTCGATGAAGCGTTCATTATTCTCGATGAGGCACAGAATACTACTTCAGAACAGATAAAGATGTTCCTTACACGCCTTGGCAATGAGAGCCGTATGGTCATTACAGGCGATATAACCCAGATTGACCTGCCTGATGCAAAGAAGTCCGGACTTGTAGAGGCAATTAGAGTATTGAAGGGTATTGAGGACATCGATATCCACCGTTTCAGCGAAAAGGACGTTGTGCGCCATAAGCTGGTACAGGATATAATCAAGGCTTATGAAAAATTTAATGAAGGGAGAGCTAAAAATCATGCCTAAGCTCAAAGTGTATGTTAAAAATAATCAGACAGAGGTGAAAGTCCCTGTTGGTATCAGACTGCTCATAAGGAGATGCTGTCAGGCTGTTCTGACTACTGAGAAATTTGAAAAGGACGCTGAGGTGAGCGTTTCTTTCGTAAGCAATAATGAGATAAAGAACCTTAATAAGATATACAGAGACAAGGACAGCGTTACTGATGTTCTTTCCTTCCCGCTTACCAGTGAGGACGGTACCGTTGAGATCAACCCCGAAACAGGTGCCGTTCAGCTCGGAGATGTCGTTATATCCCTTGAGACCGCTGTAAAACAGGCTCAGAACTACGGTCACTCCCTCGAGAGAGAAGTTGGCTTCCTGACTGTTCATTCTATGCTCCACCTCCTTGGATATGACCATGAGACAAGTCAGCTCGACCAGCGCATCATGCGCGAGAAGGAAGAGTCTGTTCTCGAAAAGCTGGGTATCTCACGTGACGCTACTTTCGTTAATCCCAGTGAGGACGAATAATGTCCAGAACTGCTTTCGTTACTATCGCCGGCCGTACCAACGCCGGCAAGTCTTCGCTGCTCAATGCTATCGTAGGAGAAAAGATAGCGTCTGTCAGCAATAAACCTCAGACTACCCGTACCCGTATCACCGGTATCCGCAATATCGACGACGTACAGCTGGTATTATTCGATACCCCCGGACTGCATAAACCGGTGAATAAGCTCAGTGAGCATATGCTCAATACCGTAAAGGAGTCCGTCAGCGATATTGATGCTGTCATTTTCATGATGGACTGCACCAGAAAGATAAACCCCCAGGAGATGGACCTCCTCCGGTCACTGAATGTATCACATATGCCGGTGATACTGGTGCTCAATAAGATCGATCTGCTGAAAAGTATGGACGATCTTGCTCCTGTTATCGCTGATATGACTTCTCAGATCAATTTTCAGGCTGTAGTTCCGGTCAGCGTTACCGAGAATAACGGCGTGGACATAGTTATCAGTGAGATAGTCAAGCTGGCTGAGGAGTCTGTACATTACTTCCCTGATGATATGATAACAGATCAGCCGGAGAAGGTGCTTGCGGCTGAGATGATCCGCGAGAAGCTGCTGGAACTGCTCAACGATGAGGTGCCTCACGGTATCGCTGTCGGCGTTGAGGAGATGAAGGAGCGCGATGACAAGGATATACTTGATATTTCTGCTGTTATCTACTGCGAAAGGGAGTCCCACAAGGGCATCGTAATCGGAAAAGGCGGTGCTATGCTGAAAAAGGCTTCCACGGCGGCACGTATCGAACTAGAGGATTTCTTCCAGATCAAAGTCAATCTGAAGTGCTGGGTCAAGGTCAAGGAGGACTGGCGTAACCGCGAGGGTATTATCCGCAGCTTCGGTCTTTCAGAAATGTGACATTTATAATGTATTATCAGCTCCCTGTATTTTTACGGGGAGCTTTAGATATTATGTCTACTTGACAGGCGATTGGATATGTAGTATTATAAAATGTACGGAAAAATGCGGCCGAAGGCTGCTGAGCACAGGTGAGGAAGCATGACTATCACAGAAGGAGTTGTACTGAAGGAGCGTTCAGTGGGTGAACAGGATAAGTTCATCGATATTCTTACTAAAAACAGCGGAGTCCTTGAGGTGAATGTCAGGGGCGCCAAGAAAATAAACGGAAAAAACGGCAGCTCCACACAGTTGTTTGCCTACAGCCGCTTCTGCCTCGACCAGAGAGGCGACAGGCTGTATCTCAACAGCGCTGAGCCTATACATATATTCTATGGCCTGCGAAGTGAGCTGACACGCATTTCCCTTGCAAGCTATTTCGCTGAGATACTGCGGTATTGTATTGCCGAGCGTACCGACAGTGAAAGCGTTATGAGGCTGCTGCTCAATACAATGCACTTCCTCGAGAACGGCACACGGGACGAGGTACTGCTCAGATGTATTTTTGAACTGCGGCTCATGTCGGAGATCGGCTATATGCCCGATGTTCTTGCCTGCCGGAACTGCGGTGAATTCGCTCCTGAGGAGCTGTATTTCAGTATCAATGACGGCGGTTTCTTCTGTAAGGACTGCGCCGGAGAACAGGATACCGGCGGTTACTTCGATGTGAAGCTGCCGGTTCTTGAAGCTGTCAGACATATCGTTCTGTCTGATTTCGACAGACTATTCAATTTCCGTGTCTCCGAAAGCGTTCTGGATAAGCTGGATAAGCTGTCCGCAGCCTACGTTGAAGCTCACCTTGAACGCCGTTTCCCGACATTGGATTTTTACAGATCACTAACACTATAAAGGTTGTAAATATGGATAAATATCTGAAAACATTAGAACTTGAAAAAATACTTGATATGCTGGCTGAGCTGGCGTCAAACGATGAGACAAAACGTATGGCGCTGGCTATCCGTCCGGATAACGATCTCGAAAGAGTGCGCTATGAGAATCTCAAGACTAATCAGGCTCTCTCTCTTTCAATACAGTTCGGAACTCCGCCGTTCGGCAATTTCAAGGACATATCATCGGCTGCTGCAAGAGCAAAGTCCGGAGCTATAATCTCACTCCGTGACCTTATGGATATTGCCGGTATGCTCCGGCAGATAAAGGGTCTTGCCAACTGGTACAGCAGCTGTGAAAATATCGAAACGGAGCTGAGCTACCTTTTCTCACGGCTTGCTCCCAACGACTGGCTGCTGGAAAAGCTGGAGAGGTCCATTATCTCTGAGAATGAGATAGCCGATGCGGCAAGCCCTGAGCTGGCTGCTATCAGACGCAAGATAAACCGCGCCGGTATGCAGCTGCGTGAGACCCTTGACAAGATGGTCAAAAACAAGACTACTCAGCAGTATTTGCAGGAGAGTAATGTCACTATCCGTGACGGACGCTTTGTTCTGCCGGTTAAGACCGAGTACCGCGGTCAGGTTGCCGGACTTGTGCATGATACCTCCGCGACAGGTCAGACTATCTTCATCGAGCCTATGGCTATCGTTGAGGCTAACAACGATATTCGTATCCTCCAGGGCAAGGAACAGGAGGAAATAGAGCGCATTATCCATGAACTGTGCCGTGAGTGCGGTGAGTATGCCGACATACTGTGCGAGAACTACAAGGTCTGTGCGGAGCTCAACCTGTACTTTGCTAAGTCTAATCTGGCTGCAAAGCTCAACTGCACAATGCCTGTCATTACCGATGACGGAGTGATAGCTCTGAAAAAAGCCCGTCACCCTCTTCTGGACAGGAAAAAGGCAGTCCCCATCGACCTTGAACTGGGCGGAAAATATCAGGCTCTCATCATTACCGGTCCTAATACCGGCGGTAAGACTGTAGCTCTGAAAACTGCCGGACTGCTCTCAGCTATGACTATGTGCGGACTGCTGATACCTGTGGCTGACGGAAGCAGTATCTCCGTTTTCGACCACATTCTTGTGGACATCGGCGACAGCCAGAGCATCGAGCAGAATCTGTCTACATTCTCATCACATACCAATAAGGTCATTGAGATACTCCATACCGCTGACGAGAAATCACTGATACTCCTTGATGAGCTTGGTTCGGGTACTGACCCTGTTGAGGGTGCAGCGCTTGCTGTGTCCATTATCAGAAGGCTCATGGAGAGCGGCGCGAAGCTCATGGTGACTACACATTATCAGGAGCTTAAAGTGTTCGCTATCGATTCTCCGGACGTCGAAAATGCGTCATGTGAGTTCGACATAGAGACACTCAGACCTACCTACAGGCTGATAGTCGGTTCCCCCGGAAAGTCCAATGCTTTTGCAATATCGTCGAGTCTGGGTATGCCTGACGACATAATCGAAGATGCGAAAAGCCGTGTCAGTGACGCTAACAGCCGCCTTGAGGAGGTCATCAGCAAGCTGGAGGCTTCACGTATCGAGCTGGAAAGACAGAAGGACGACATCCGCAGACTGCGCAGTGAGGCTGCCGAGCATGAGGAGGTACTCCGCAGGGAGCGTGAGGAACTGGAACGCAGCAAGGCTGAGGAGATGGAAAAGGCGCGTCAGCGCGCTATGACCATCATCGAGCAGACTAAGGCGGAGTCTAATGAGCTGCTTGATGAGCTGGACAAGCTGCGAAAGGAGAAGGACAAGAAGGACTTCAGCAGCAATGTTTCCGGTATGAAATCAAGGACAAAACAGAGCTTCAATAAGATGTACGATACGGCTAATCCGGTGGATAAGCGTGATCCAAATGAGGGATATGTGCTGCCGCGTAAGCTGAGAAGGGGAGACACGGTATACGTTGTGGACCTCCAGCGCAAGGGTATCATTTCCGGCGACCCAGACGGCAGCGATTTCGTGTTCGTACAGATGGGCGTTATGAAGACGAAAATGAACATCTCCCGTCTGCGCCTTGAGGAGACCGAGAAGGTAACCTATGCTAACAAGCCGGCACGTCAGAACCGCAAGATGAACAAGGTCGGTGTAAAGGCTGAACGCAGAGGCAAAATGGAGCTTGATATACGCGGCTGTGCCTGCGATGACGGTATCTATCAGCTGGATTCCTTCATAGATCAGGCTGTTATGTCCAATATATCCATGATAACTATTATTCACGGCAAGGGTACAGGTCTGCTCAGAAAGGCTGTACACCAGCGGCTGAGATCTCACCCGTCCATCAAGAGCTTCCGTCTGGGAGTTTACGGCGAGGGCGAGGACGGAGTAACGATCGCTGAACTGAAATAATAACAGGCTCCGGAGCTTTTTTGCTCCGGAGAAAATTTTTTTGAGAAATTTTGATTTGGGTATTGACAAATGCTCAATAATGTGATATAATAATTAAGCTGATTCAAGAAATGATTCAGTTTGCGGAGTAACTTGTAATAAGTCCGCCTCGGTTATCTGAGCCGTGTAAAATTTTTCAGATCTATGCAGGTGTGGCGGAATTGGCAGACGCGCTAGCTTCAGGTGCTAGTCCTCGCAAGGGGGTATGGGTTCAAGTCCCTTCACCTGCACTTTAAAAACACGCTTTAAGCGTGTTTTTTTGCATTAATGTGACCCAGTATGTAACTTTTTGTATATCATTTTCGTCCGGAGTCTCCGGACTTTTTTATTTATATACAGAGCGTGTTAAATGAAAATGCACGAATAAAATAAAGATGTTATTATCAACAATAAAACAACATATAAAATATTCGCGCTTAATTAATTTGCTGTTTTTTATTGACTATTAGTAGATTTTGTAGTATAATAAACAAAAAGTGTACCGGAGGTCAGATCATGGAAAGGAATCGAAGAGTTGCACTTGTCGTGCCTCAATTGGAAAATTCACGCGATAATGACCTGGTAGGGGGAGTTTTTTCCTGTGGAGCAGCATCCGGATTTGATATTGTAGTTCTTACCGGAATCAATAGCTCAAGGATCAATAATTATTCTCATTCATACTCCAAGGGTATGAATAATGTTTATACACTTCTGAAATACGGTGACTTCGACGGTATTGTTTTCGCTGCAGGGAGGTTTAACAGCGATAGTACCCGTGAGAAGATATTCCGTATGATTAGAGAGCGCGATATTCCTTGCGTTGTTATCGACTATGACTGCGATGATATGCTTTGCATTCACAGTCCTGAGCGCAGGTATATGAAGCTCATGACCAAGCACCTTATAGATGTCCACAACTGCCGGAAACTCTACTGCATTACGGGTATGCCCGATGATGATGTATCTGCTGAGCGTCTTGCAGGGTTTTCTGATGCCCTTGAAGAGGCAGGACTGGATTTCGATGACAATACAGTTCAGTACGGCTATTTCTGCCGCGAAATTCCCCGTCAGATCGGCATAGATATTGCTGACGGGGTTCTGCCTGCGCCGGACGGCATCGTGTGCGCAAATGACGTAATGGCTGCCGGAATCTGCGATGCGTTCAGGGAAAATAACATCAGAGTTCCCGAAGATGTGGCGGTAGTCGGATTCGAGGGCAGCGCTGAGGCCTGCGTCAGTGATCCTTTTCTTACAACCGGAACGGGTCACGATTGGAGTGCCGGAGTTGAAGCGATGAGCAAGCTCCTTGGTCTGATGAACTGCGATGTGCCGGAAACAGATGATAGTATCGATCATATTTTCATTGGCAGCAGCTGCGGATGCACCGGAAGCAGGACTCTACTGTGCAGAGGTAGTGCAGACCTTACTGATTTGCGCTATGTCCGTGGCAGAACAGACAGGCATAATGACAGACAAAAGCTCGTGATCGGTGATATTCAGCGGTCTTTCAGTAAAAGCGATAATATTGAAAAGCTGACAGAGAAGTCCAACAGGCTGGGATATATGCTGCTTAACTGGGAGTCGGTATACATATGCCTCTGCGAGGACTGGATGTTCGATTTCGATAACAGAGACTCTTACAGACGCGAGGACTATTCGGATAAAATGACATATCATCTCACGCGGCATACTAAAATGTCCGTGGGAGTTCAGAGCTTCCGTGTGGAGAATGTTATCCCGCCGGTCTATCACACTGACTGTCCCCGCGTGTATGTTGTTACATCTCTGTTCTATCAGAAACAGATATTAGGCTATGCGTGCACCTCATATACCAGTGCGGAGGACATTGATCTGGGTGTCTACTACCGGTGCTGGAGGGATGCTCTTTGCTCTCAGCTCCATATCATGGAGGAGAAGCTCTACCGCGTCCACGTAAGCAGCAAGGTGGAGAATCTGTCTGTGATCGATCCGCTGACAGGTATGTACAACAAGCGCGGTCTTATGGAGAAATTTCCCAGCTTTATCGCCTCAGCAGGCGGTGACAGACTTGCTATGTTCATTCTTGCGTATTCTGAGGAGCAGAACGCTACAAGTGACGTATCTCCGCTGTCTATTGTTACAAATGTGCTGTGTGACTACGAAAGGGAAAGTATCATTTCAGTTCCGGAGGAGAACATAATCGTGTGCATTCGCCGGGCTAACCGCGAGACTGATACCGAAACTGCGTCCAAGCATTTTATTGAGTCTATAAGGATACTTGTCAAGAATTTCTATAACGGCGGAGCTAAGATCAAGATCGATAAGCTGGCTCTGGTATGCAGATTCTTTGATGAGAAGGATACTGAGTCCTTTGGCGATGCACTTGATGAGATGATAGATATGGCAAAGGTCAAGGCCATGACCGTCTCTGCACAGTCTGAGGACTGTCGTGAGCAGCTGCACAGGATCAGGAACAAGTTCCTTGAAAATCCGCAGCAGGACTGGACTATCGACTCTATTGCCAAGGAAATAGGCATAAGCAAAAGCCATCTCCAGCGCCTTTACAAGGAGGAGTTCGGCTCCAGCTGCATAGATGATATAATCAGTGCAAGACTTGACAGAGCAAAGTGGCTGCTGGTGAATACTGACCTGAAGATAGGCAGGATAGCTGAACAGTGCGGCTATCTTAACGAGAGCCATTTCATGCGTCAGTTCAAAACGAAGATCGGAATGACAGCGTTGAAATTCAGAAAGGATCATCAAAGCACTGTACTGGCTGAAATGCGGTGATTTCCACTATTGTCATATTTACTGTTTTTTAGTGTTATAAACAGTAAATGTATGTTTAATGAGATGATATGTCATAATTTTTGATATTATATGTAATTGATATAACTCCTACAATGTGGTATAGTAAGGATGGCGAGCGATAAATGTGAATAAACTATATCATTATGAAAGGAATTGAACCGAAATGAAGAAGAATGTATTCCAAAAGTTACTTGCAACCTTTGCAGTAACTGCGGTAGCACTTTCAAGCAACTCATTCACTTCTTTAGCAGCCGCAAATGGTGGACTTGATAATGCTGCTATTGAAGCCTCAGAGGTCAAGCCGGTTATTACAGTTTCAAAGGAGGTTATCACGCTCGACGAAGCTATAGCTTCACCAACCAGAAAAGTTACACTTACTCTGTCAGGTGGCACTGACGATATGTGGGCTTCTTCAGGATTACACGTAAATTATGATCCAAGACTTGAGGTCGAGCTTACCCGTTCAGGCTTACCGGCTGTAGGAATCGGCGAGGCTGTATGTGACCTCAGTGTAGCTACTAAGGAGGACATAACAGCTTCCGAAGTAGGAATGAAGGGACTTTTCGTTGCAACTGCCGGTATCGGCAATTACGGCAGAGACGGTGAAATGTACACTCTCAACTTTACTCTTCCTGCTGATGTAAAGGAAGGCGATATTTTCCCGATCGACCTTTACTACAAGGAGAGCCCAAGCGCAATGGACGTTTTCATTGATGCTGCAAGAGAGAATGCTGCTATGCAGGCTTATCTCTTCACAAAAGGTATCTACAACGAGGATACCAATCCGTACCCTGGTGATGATTATCTGGAAGCAGGTTCATCTTTTGACGGCTATATCGCTATTGCCGGAGAGCCTGCAAAGACTGAGGTAACTACTGTTACTTCCACAGTTGATGTTTCAACTGACAAGACTACTGATTCTACAAAGACAACCCCTGTCACTGCAACTACAACTGTAAACAATTCTAATTGCGATTGTATTCGTCCCGGTCATACCGGACTTATCGGTATGCTGTTCGATATAAGACAGTTTACTATGCTTCTTATCGGACAGTTACAGAAGATTCTTGATATTATTGGCTACTAAGCTTTATACTATATATCGGACCTTTTAGATAAGAACATGAAAATTACAAGTTAGAATATAGAAAAGCTCCCCTGTCTCGCACTGGCTGGGGAGCTTTTACTGTATCTGATACGATATGTCATAAAAACAGCCATAGCCTCACGCCAGAGGACTATGGCTGTATCGTTATATTATGTCTTTTACCTTGGGTATGAATTTCAGCAGCCTTGTGATAACGAATGATACTATGAATACCACGCAGGTCGTAAGGACTACTGAAAACGTACCGCTGCCGCTGGTGAATGGCTGCCACTTCATCACTACGATGATGAACTTCAGGACTGCCATGTGTATGAGATATATGCCGAATGAGCATCTGTCTATCTCACCAAGTATCATGTCCGCGATCCTGTGATCCTTCTTTTCGTAGGATTCATACAGCGTATAGATACCGGCTGAGCCTATAACGATCGCGGGGAATGAGTAGTTGCTGAGCAGCTCCTTTACTGCCGGAGCTTCGTTGTATGTGCTGTATACCGTAAGGACTGCGGTAATTATCGCGAATATCAGTATACCACCTGCTGCCACCAGACGTCTTATCCTCAGCATACCATTGTGCAGGGCGAATCCGAGGAACAGATACAGCGGATACACGGTATTCACACATATGTAAAACGGGAGCTTTTTGCCGGTGGCTATTTCAATAAGCGGAAGCACCGACATGAATACTCCGTACACACCGATGAGATAGAGTATCTCTTTTTTGCCGGCGTGTTTTGAAATGAGCTTGTACAGCGGAAGCAGCAGATATATGGCTATCATCAGGTAGAGATACCACATATGCTTCCAGCCGGAGCCTGTGAATATGGCTTTCAGCCCGTCAGTGACAAAGCCTGCGCCGCCTGTCTTTTTGACAAGCACCTGATCGAACAGCGCAAACAGGAAAGAGAATATCACCAGTGCAGCTGCCATGCGCAGTATGTACTTGCTGAACAGCTTTTTCAGGTCGATATTCCTCTCAGGAGCAAGCAGAAGTGCTCCCGAAGCCATTACGAAGCAGGGGACTGACCATGTCATCAGGTTCCTGACGGTCATCATCAGCGCGTGTTGAGCGGATGTCTGAGCCATAGCGTCTGCGGCAAAGAAAGTGTGGAGTACCACGACTGCAATACACGCAAGCGCCTTCATACGGCTCAGGTAACGTATCTTTTTCATTAGTTGAACAGTGCGCCATCGCCGAGGCAGCCGTTGTTGCTGTCGCCGGAGCCTGAATCACCATCGTTGAAAAGAGCACCGTCACCGAGACAGCCGTTATCTCCACCGGCAGGAGCCTCTGTAGGTGTAGGAGCGACCTGTACTACAGGAGGATCAGTCGGTGCAGGGATTACAGGAGTCTGCTGAGCAGCTCCGCCGCCCTGACTGCCGGAGTTGTTGTCCGGCTGAGGAGTATAGTTCTGTGTATTATCGCTGTTTCCGGAGCTGTTATTATCATCGCCGGAAGTGTTGTTATTGTCATTGCTGTTGTTGTTATTGCTGTCAGGATGCTTCTGGTTGTTGGGAGTAGGATCAGTGTCGTAAGAAGTTTCGGGGTTGTCCTTTATCATCTTCTCTGCTTCCTTGGTCACAACATCGTCGCCTGATGTCTCTGACTTATAGATCATGTAGAGAACTCCGTCCTCGAATTTGAGTATTGCAGACTTGGTATCCTCAAATGGGAACTGGTGCAGCTGAGCAGCTGTATTATCGCTGAAATCCACCTTTATGGTGTATGCAGTTGTAAGTACAGGAGCATTGCTGTCGGAGTCAGAATCGTCTGTATCCGGGTCGTTCTTTGCGTCGTAGTACAGCTCGCGGATCTCCTTGTTCTTGAAGATGTCGCCCTTGGTCATCATATTAGCCGGATAGTCCTTATCTGTATCGGGCTTTACTGTGAAGCCTACGATGTCCTTGCCTGTGCTGTTGACGAACTGCACCTTGTATACAGAATCGCCGTCCTTCTTCGTACCGATTATCTTTACTTCCTCAGCGGCCTTGGTAGTCGGCTCAGTAGCCTGTTCTGTAGTGACAACAGTAGTAGGCTCAGTCTTGGGTGCTTCTGTGGAAGGTACGGAGTTTCCGCAGCCTGTAAGTGCGAAAGCAGCTATCAGAGCTGCGATGATTGTTTTGTTGTATCTCATGTTTCCTCCTTATCAGCTCATAACTGACAGTTTTTCATATTTCCATGTACCGGACTGGCCGTAGTATATCTGGTAGCCGTTCTTATCCGGATTCTCGTTCTGGAAGTCAGGGTCGAAGACGTAGAATGTGTCGCCTATCTTGACCTCTACCCATGAATGAGCACCGTATCCGCCTGCACGAAGCGGTACGCGGCCTGAGATCTGGTGAGCTTCATAGCCAAGTACTCTTGCCATTTCGCAGAACATTGCAGCCATTACGTAGCAGTTGCCCTTACGGTTCTTGAATCCGTAGTCAGCATACCATTCCATAGATGTCTTGTCGTCCTGAGGCATATCGTTGGTATGGCCGTAGTAGGTGATGCCTACAGCAGCATTGAATGCAGATCTGAGGTCCTTGCCCACCTTTTCAAGCTCCTTGGCTGCCAGCGGATAGCGTTGAGCTGCAGACATGGTCGTAGTAGTCACTGTAGTTGTTGCCGGCTTTGCAGTTGTGGTAACTGTAGTGGTTGTGGCAGCAGGCTGAGTTGTAGTTGCAGTAGTACCACAGCTTACTGACTCTGCGTAGTAGTCGTCCTTGGAGATGATAGCCTGGAGCACCTTCAGCGGGAATCCGCTGTATTCTCCGTTAGTCGATGAAAGCTCAACTTCGATCTTCTTGTTGTTGTAACTTACGCCCTTGATGCTGGTATCAGGTGCATATACAGGCTCGGGATCGGACACCTTCTGCAGGTACTGCATTGAAGCAAAGCCGAACTTGCCCTTGTGCTCCACCTGTGCCCATGCGCCGTTTCCGTAGTAAACAGTGATCTTGTCACCTGGGTAGATCTCACCTACGATAGAGCAGTTGGTGTTAGGCTCTGAACGCAGATTGAGGTATGTATATACGCCGTTTGTCTTGTAGATACCGGCGAATGACTCGGAGAATCCGGTGTATTTTTCCGGCTTTTTTACAGTCGGTACAGCATATACAGGCTTCATGAGCAGTACAGATTTGTTGAAGAATGCTGTATCGTACTTCTTGGTATAGTTGCTGATGAGGCTGTCATCAAGGAACTTGCCAAGGAACTGCTGGAGCTCTGCGGTCGAAGATATTGCAGCGAATGCGCTGTTATCCTTTACTGTGTCCTTGAATCCGGAAGTGTATTTGTCTGAGATCAGAGTATACTTCAGGTTTCTGTTGAGTCCGATGATCATAGAGCGCATAGCTGCGGCATCATAGGCGTTGACGATCTTGTCATCTGTCATATCAGCGGCAGCTCCGTCGCTTGCCGGAAGTGAAGATACGTGGAGAAGGTAATCCTGAAGCACGTCGAGGTCAGAAAGGTTGAGCTGATCATCGTGGTTGAGGTCACCTCTTATGGCAGCAGCATCTGCATTTACGACACCGATAAAGTTTATTGACATTGCTGAACAAAGCAGCATAGAAACGAGTTTAGTAAATTTCATATGTATTCCCTCCTTGTAAATATATTTTAGACCAAAGACTGAAAAGAAGTATACACTTATTTGCAAAAGAAATGCAAAAATGCAGCATTATCTTTCGTAACTGGGAAAAGTGACTGTTTCAGCAGCGGTCGTTGTATGAATATGGTCAATATGTTGAATCCGGAAGCATTATCAGCCTTCCGAAAAGACAACACACTATATTATAATATAAAAAAATCAAAATGTCAATGCCATATATTCTGAAATCGGCTTCGGACGCAAAAAAAGACCCCGGACCTCCGGAAAGGTTCGGGGATAGCGGTTATTTTGTGATAAGCTGACGGAGAAGTATGAGATCGCCGGCGTTTATGATCTTGTCGCCGTTGAGATCAGCCTTCGCACCCTGTGCGGCTGTGAGCTTGTCTGAGTTGAGCAGGAAGCTGCTGAGCAGTACAGCATCGGCTATGCTGAGCTCACCGTCGATGTTGACATCGCCTTCAACATCGTCCTTTACATCGGGGGTAGTCGGAGGTGCGGTATTTTCGCTGACCTCAGCCATACTTGGCTCACCATCGCCCCACCAGTCCCACGGATTGCCTTCGCGGTACGGAGCTACGTCCTCAGCCTGTGTCCATGTGAACACATTGTCGTAAAGGTGACCTTTTTCGTAGTACCAGCGCGCCATGGATATTATCTCATCGGGATAGTTCTTGTAGTAGCCGTCCTCTTCGTTGGTGTAGTCCGCCCAGCCTGTGTTGAA
This sequence comes from Ruminococcus flavefaciens, assembly GCA_902796065.1. Classification (GTDB taxonomy): domain Bacteria; phylum Bacillota; class Clostridia; order Oscillospirales; family Ruminococcaceae; genus Ruminococcus; species Ruminococcus flavefaciens_X. The sequence continues at coordinate 5,114 of CADBNS010000135.1, read as the reverse complement.
GCCTTTCAGCGCCGCACGGGGTACCTGATAGCCTTTGAGTCCGTATTGATTTATGGCTAACTCAACGAAGTGGAGTATCTTTCTGATGCCCATATGATTGGATATGATAGCATCGTAGAAGTTGGACTCGGTGAAGCTGTACTGGAACATCTCCGGAACGTTGTCCTCCTTCATGAACAGCGGGTCGCAGTCAGCAAAGGCAGTTACAGCGGTCTGGAACGTTCCGTATGCATGAGCAGAGTTCTTGCCGAATCCGTCACTGAAAGCAGTTTCAAGGTCTGCACCGTCGCCGTTGCCGCCAAGTGTGGACTCACGGGTACCAAGTCCGAGGAAGAGAGCGTATACCTTTTCACGCTCAGTCTGACCGAGGCGAACTGAGATGAGGTCCCAGTGCTCGTCGATCTCCTTGTATATTGCGTACTTTACCTCCTGCACGGTCATTTTGTGGTTGATAGCTCTTATCTCCGCAGTGGAGGCATCTGCCGGAGTATTCCTTTCACCGTAGCCGAATGGATTTCCAACGCCTTCGGTCTGTACGTCCCTTGAGGGATCGTGAGCGATGGAGTCAGATGCACCTGCGGAGATGCAGCCCATTGAGCAGAGAGTCAGAGCGGCAGCTGTCATGACAGACAGGAATCTGGATCGTATTTTCATGTTTATCACCTCATAAAGTAATATTTTCTCAGATTATTATACCATGTATCATATCAGATTGCAAGTCATTTTTGAAATTTAGCTGTACATAATGAACTGACTGCTATAGAAAATGATTGTTGAAAATTGTGCTGAATGACGAAATGTGTGGATCGCTATTGACAACGATGGCATAAAATGATAAGATAACAGTGTTACGTAACACTGTTATGCAGGAGTGAATATATGGATAATAATCTCAAAAACCGGGATAAACTCATAAGCTGCGCAAAAAAAGAATTCCTTGAGAAAGGATTCATGAAGGCTTCTCTGCGTCAGATCAGCTCTGACGCCGGTCTCACCACCGGAGCTGTATACTTCTTTTTCAAGGATAAGAACGGCTTGTTCGGTGCTGTTGTCGGGGACGTTCTCGAAAGGATAATGAAGGTGATACTTGACCACTTCAACAGCGATGCGGAAACTGATATATCCGCATATCAGCCTCAGAAGGGCGATCATGACGCATTCGCTGAGGACCTCGTCGCGGAGATGTACGACAACTACGACACAATGATGATACTCCTTGACCGGTCTCAGGGGTCGGAGTATGCGGACATCGCTGAAAGATTTGTAGATATTACTGATAAGTTCTACAATGAGATAGCGCATAAGTATGCTGAGCTGATGCCCGGTAAAAAGGTGAATATGTATATGCTCCACTGGATGAGCCATATGGAGATCGATGCTTTCATTCACCTGCTGCATCATGTGCAGGACAAGGATACTGCACTGAAACAAGTCAAGCCGATGCTGGAATATTTTACGAAGGGCTGGCTTGAGTATATCCTTGAAGATGAAAATGAAGAAGAATGAAATGAAAGTAAGCTCCGCTGATGTGCGGAGTTTACATCTGGAATTGTGTTAGGCTAAACTAATATAAGGAGAATGAGAATGTATCTTGAAGTAAGTGATGTAAAGAAAAGCTACGGTAAGGATACCAGCTTCGTACAAGTGCTGAGAGGCATCAGCACCTCGGTTGAAAAGGGACAGATGTGCGTTATACAAGGCACAAGCGGTTCAGGTAAATCAACGCTGCTGAACTGCATAGGCGGACTGGATACGCTGGATTCCGGCTCAATCATCGTTGACGGCAGGGAGATAGCCGGACTTTCTCAGGCAGAGCTGTCTGAGTACCGGCGGGATAATCTGGGATTCATATTCCAGTTCTACAACCTCGTCCCCAACCTCACTGTAAGGGAAAACATACAGGTTTGCCAGTACCTTGCGGAGAAACCCCTTGATATGGCTGAGCTCATGGATACACTGGGACTTACTCCCCATCAGGATAAGTTCCCTGCACAGCTATCCGGCGGTCAGCAGCAGCGCTGCGCTATCGCAAGGGCACTTATCAAGAACCCCAAGCTGCTTTTGTGCGATGAGCCGACCGGTGCGCTGGATTCCGCAACATCAAGGGATATACTGGTGCTTCTGGAGAATATAAATGCGCAGTACGGTACAACTATGCTGATAGTTACCCATAATAATGCCATTAAGAATATGGTCCACAAAGTGCTTATCATCAAGGACGGTATGGTGAAGAAGGACTATATGAACGAAACCAGAGTCCCTGCGGCTGAACTGGAGGATCTCTGATGAATGGTGTATTGCGTAAAAGACTTCTGCGCGACCTGAGATCGGGTGCAGGAAGATACCTTGCTCTGGTATTGCTGATAACTATGGGAATTTACCTTGTGGTGAGCATTGTCGGTGCTGCTGAGACTATCATCATCGGCACTGAGGAACGCAAGTCTGTGAATATGCTGGAGGACGGTCAGTTTACCGTGTTCCTGCCGCTTACAGATAAGGAGCTGTCCGCCCTGACTGAGGACGGTACCGTCATTGAGGAACATTTCTCTCTTGACCTCAAAACTGAAAAGGGTCAGACGCTCCGACTGTTCCGGAACAGAAAAACTACCGACCTCATTCAGCTGGACTGCGGCAGGCTGGCTGAGTCCTCCGGTGAGGCGGTCATGGAAAAACGCTTCTCTGAGGAGAATGGGTACGGCATCGGTGACAAGTTCAGCGCAGGCGGTACTGAGTTCACTGTGGTCGGTATCGGAACTGTGCCGGATTATGACTGTCCCGTTGCTTCGTTATCCGATAGCGCTGTGCAGAGCAGCATCTTCGGACTGCTGTTCGTGTGTGATGAGCAGTATGCAATGATCCGCGATGCAAGCGGTCAGAATGCGGAGGAGTATGTCTACAGCTACAGACTTGGAAAGAATACTACTGACGACAGCCTCAAGGATAAGCTGAAGGATATAGAGCTGGACTACACTCAGGTGGATAACCGGTTCTTCCGTGAATCCATCGATGAAGTGCTCGATGAGAGAAAAAAGGCTGAGGACGCGCTTGATGACCTGCGTGACGGTACACAGGAGCTACGCGACGGTATGCGTGAGCTTGACGATAACAGCGCCGATCTGAGAAAAGGTGCGGACGACCTGTTCAGCGCGTACCTTGCACAGGCTCAGGGAGCTATCGCTTCTGCCGGAAGCAGAACGGTCCTCACTGAGGAAAACTACGCCGATGAGCTGGATAAGCTCATAAAGCTGACCGGTTCAAAGGAGCTTGCAGCTCTGAAAGATGGTCTGGACGGCATCAGCAGGTTCCGCAGCGGCATCAATGACTATACCGACGGAGTGAAAGAGGCTTACGACGGTTCTGATGAGCTGTACAGCGGTGTCAGGGATATGCGCAGCGATATGGATGAGCTCATTGATGAACTGTTCGACGTCGATGTGGATATGCTGACCTCCTTTACTAAAGCCGGGGACAATATGCGTATTGACGGTGCCGCAAACGACCTTGTACTCAACAGAGTATCCGGCCTTATTGCCGGTGTAATCGTGCTCATGCTTTTTGCATATGTCATATCCGTGTTCGTTGTGCATCAGATAGAGCGTGAATCAGGTGTTATCGGCTCACTGTATGCTCTGGGTGTAAGGAAAAATGAGCTGCTGAGACATTACGTTACATTGCCCGCAGTTATTGCCCTTATCGGCGGTGCGCTGGGACTTGTTCTGTCGCTGACTCCCCTTGGTGTGAAGATGCAGATGGCTGACTCCTACTGCTATTTCTCACTTCCGGTCTTCGATGTGAGAATGCCTGGGTACCTTTATGTATATGCACTGGTATTGCCGCCGCTGATAAGTATTATCGTCAATCTGCTTGTTATAAATAAGAAGCTCTCACGTACTGCTCTGTCGCTGATGCGCAGCGAGCAGAAGGCTGCTTCGTACAGGCAGTTCAGAGTGAAGTCCGGCAGCTTTATGCGCGTTTTCCGCATAAGGCAGCTTGTCAGGGAATCCCGTTCAGCGCTGACTGTGGTGCTTGGACTGTTCATATCCCTGCTTGTGGTGTGTCTTGGGCTGAATACCTACACTCTCTGTACAGACCTGCAAAAACGCAATGTTGAGGATACACGGTTTGAGTATATGTACCTGTATAAGTACCCTGAGAAGGAAGCTCCCGCTGACGGTGAGGCTGCATTCATACACGGACTGAGTACCGATGAGACCGGCTATACTATGGAAGTATCCGTGATCGGTCTGGACGGCAGAAGCAGTTATTTTGATGCTTACCCTCAGAAGGGAAAGAATAAGGCGGTCATAAACAGCTCCATTGCCGAACGCTTAGGCTACCGTGAGGGCGACAGGATCACTCTTGCGGATTCCTCGGAGGATACCGACTATACCTTCACTATAACCGGTATCGCTGATTATTCTCCCAGATTCGTACTGTTCATGGATATTGACAGTATGCGTGAGCTTTTCGGCAGGGAAGAAGATTACTACAATGCCGTATACTCCGACCATGAACTGGATATTGACCCCGGCAGACTCTACAGCGTGACTACCCGTGATGATGTAGTACGGGGAGCTGATGTATTCATCGATCAGATGTGGTCACTTATTATAGTTCTCATCGTTGCATCATCGATAATACTCTGCATAGTCATGTACCTCATGATGGGCGTTATGATAGACCGTTCAGCTTTCGGAATATCCCTGATGAAGGTGTTCGGATTCCGCTCCCGTGAGATCAGGAGCCTCTACATAAACGGAAATTTCTTCGTAGTTGCCATAGGTGCGCTGATATGCATACCTGCGGCAAAAGGAGTCATTGACCTGATATACCCGACTATGATAGCGAATGTAGCCTGCTGCATGGACACATCTTACAGTCCGAAGCTGCTGGTGATGCTGTACTGTGCGATAATGCTGATATATACCGCGGTCAGCAACCTGCTTGTTTTCAGAATTAACAGGATAACTTCGGCAGAGGTGCTGAAAAACAGAGAATAAGAACCTGTCCACATAGGGATTCATGCACGGATTTTCAGGCATAATTTTGTCGGTGACAAGGCAAAAATCCGCCGACGGGCTGTCGCCCTTCAAGGATTTTTAACGCAGTCACCG
>CADBNS010000134.1 GCA_902796065.1 Ruminococcus flavefaciens | reverse complement strand
CGGGTAAGTTTACAGAAAGTTAATAAAAACAGGGTAGATGTATGATAATATGAAATTACCATGAGTGAAATAAAGTGACCAACAAAAAACAGTCCGTAACGGGCGCGGACTGAATGCGATAAAGGAGGAATAAAAAATGCTGAAAAAGATAGTCGCATCAGTAATGGCGGTATTGCTGACATTCGGAGGCGTAGTACCGGCGGCGACGTGTGCAGACGACGGCGCAGGCAATGCGAAGATAATCGGAGACATGAACGGAGACAAGGTAGTAAATACCTATGATCTGATAATGCTGAGGCAGCTGATAGACAGTAAGGAGTATATATACGGATTTGCTGCATATGATGAAAACAACATGAATATGGACTTAGACAACGACGGGTGCATTTCATCAAAAGACGCAGACGGACTCAGTGATTTCCTTATGGGCAAGCCTGTTTCGTTTGCAGTAAGGATAGGCAGCCAGCCGCTTGGAAAGGACATGAACATAGAGGCGGCAGAAGGCAGGGAGACTGACGAGAAGTTTTCTGAGCCGTACATGGATTTCGGAATGGAGCTTTTCCGTCGTTCGGCAGCTGAAAACAAGTCGAAAAACGTACTTGTATCGCCTGTATCGGTAATGACAGCACTTGCGATGACAGCTAACGGAGCGAATGGCGAAACCCTTGCGGAGATGGAGAAGGTACTGGGCGGAGAGCTGAAAATGGAGGACATCAACGAGTATCTGTCCTACTTTGACCGCCGCGTAACTGGAGCGAAGTACAGTACACTGAACATAGCTAATTCCATCTGGTTCAATGCGAACAGGAACTACGACCTGAAGGAAGAGTTCCTCAGTACTGACATGAGGTACTACAATGCGCCGCTTTACAAGGTATTGTTTGACATGGCAGCGATGCAGGACGTCAACAACTGGGTAATGAAGAATACCAAAGGCATGATAAAGAAGGTATTTGAAGATGCAGACGAGCCGCTGTTTGAAGAGCTTGCGATGTGCCTGATAAATACGCTTTACTTCCACGGAGACTGGGCAAAGGAGTATGAGAGCACATATAAAGCGGACTTCACCGACGTAAACGGCAATAAGAAGAGCGTAGACTTTCTTGGCGGCGATGAGCATTATTATTACGAAACTGATAGCTATACCGGATTCCGCAAGAACTACAGCGGAAACGAGTTCAGTTTTGTAGGAATACTTCCCAATGAGGGAACAGACATCAACGAGTTCATAGCAGGACTTGACGCAGAAGAGCTGCTGAAGACCATATCGAAGCCGATAGTACCCACACCGGAGAATGAGTTTACGGTTATTGCGCGTATGCCGGAGTTCAAGAACGAGTTCAGCATAAAAATGAAGGATATGCTCAGTGACATGGGAATGCCATCAGCATTCGATGAAGGTTCAGCAGATTTCAGCGGAATGACAGACGAAGCCAAGCTGTACATAGATGAAGTGCTGCACAAGACAGCCATTGAGCTGAACAAGAACGGCACATCAGCGGCGGCAGTAACAGTGATAATGACGAAAGAAAACGCTGCGATCATGCAGCCGGAGAAGAAGATATATGTAGACATGAACAGACCGTTCGTGTACATGATAATCGACAACAATACCTCACTGCCGCTGTTCATCGGAGCAGTAACAGAAGTAAATCAGGGATAGTGGTTATCAACTGACCGCAAATCGGAATATTATGATCCGGGGGGACCTCTGTATATCGGGGGTATCCCCTGATTTTTTACCTGTAACTGCGGCAAATGAGCAGATAGAGCAGGTACCGGAATTGGTTATAATGGCAGTATAAAGCGGCAGCGGATTGTGCAAATCGATGAAAAAACGTAAGCCATGGCTATTGTTCGATGAAAACGGTGTTTTTTTCGGTAACTATGTGTTATAATGTAAGTGTCAATATAGTGCATAACCATAGATCCTGGCAGCAGCAGAGATACTGCGGACTGCCGTGATAAGCAGCCTCGTGACCGGACGCGGGAAGCTGAGGCGATGAGAGGAGAATATGTTATGTTTAAGAAGTTAACAGCAAGTTTACTGGCAGCTGCGATGATGACGGGCGTCGGAGCAGTAATGCCGGCAGCATACGTAGGAGCATACGAAGAGGGTCAGCAGCCGATCGGCGATCTCAACGGCGACCGTATAGTTAATGCCTATGATCTGATTTTACTGGATTCAGCAATAGATCGCATTGAGGAATTCAAGGAGAGCTACGACGGTTATAAGTTTTATTACTATACGACCGAAGAATTAGGTGATTATCTGGATCTTGGAAATATAGAGTACGGCGACATAAACGCAGACGGCAGACTTGATGATATGGATTACGGCTATCTCAGGGACTATCTGCTGAATAAGCCCACACCGTTCAATCAGGTCATCGGCAGCACCAGGCTTTCCAGAGGCTCATATCTTCCGGAGCGTATGGGAAAGGAAGTAACAAAGGAATTTGCCGATGCACACATGAAGTTCGGCGTAGACCTGTTCAAGAAGTCATATGCGGAGAAGCCGGAGAATGCGATGATCTCACCGCTTTCTGTGGAAATGGCACTCAGCATGGCAGCAAACGGAGCCAGCGGAGAGACACTTTCGCAGATGGAGAAGGTACTTGGGGGAGACCTGACAATGGATCAGATCGACAGCTATCTTGCGTATCACAAGAATAAGCTGGAAAGTGCAGAGAAGTCGCAGGTAGCCATTGCAGACTCCATCTGGTTCAGAGAAAACAGCCGGTACAAGATCAAGGACACATTCCTTGACAAGAATATGGAGTATCTCGGAGCTGAGGCATATGCATCAGCCTTTGATGATTCCACAGTGGACGACATCAACAGCTGGATATTCAAGAATACACAGGGAGTGATCAAGTCTCTGCTGGACAAGGAGCAGAAGCCGCTTGAAAATGCGGAAATGTGCCTTGTAAACACGGTATACTTTGATTCATTGTGGAGCCATATATATCTGGACTCATCACCAATGGACTTCACCACACTGAGCGGAAAGAAAGCCAAGCCGGAGGGACTTCATTCATCTGAGGGAATGTATCTTGAATCCGAAAACTACACCGGATTCAAGAAATGGTATGCCGGCGGTGATTACAGCTTTGTGGGAATACTCCCGAATGAAGGCATCGACTTCAATGAATTCATTGCCGGACTTGATGCAGAAGAGCTTCTCAGCACCATTTCCTCACCTAAGGTAAATGGAAAAGACGATGAATACTTTGATCTGCACGTAACGATGCCGGCGTTCAAGAGCGAATATATGCTTGATGAGAAGAAAGTGCTGAAGAGTATGGGCATAACAGATGCATTTGATCCGTCAATGGCAGACTTCTCTGAGATGGCGGATATTCCGGAAGGTGCAGATCCGCTCTACATATCCAGTGTACTGCACAAGACGGTGATCGACGTAAACAAGAGCGGAACAACAGCCGCCGCTGTTACAGCTGTAATGATGGCTGGCGCTGCTGCACCGCAGAAGGTCTACAATGTGGTCATGGACAGACCTTATGTATACATGATCGTTGACAATTCCACAAATCTGCCGCTGTTTATAGGCGCGGTAACAGAATTATAAGGACCTGCATGAATCCCTATGTGGACAGGTTCTAAAAAAGAGGGACGGAGCGATCCGTCCCTTTTGGTTATACAATATCGATGTGGCACATTTTCATAGCATTCAGAGCGTTGTTATGGCTTTGTGGAGTAACGCCGGCGCAGCAGTCGGCGTACACAGTGATCTTTAGCTCCGGGAGCTTTGCCTTAATGAGCATAGCGTTGGAGATGACGCAAATATCGGTGCAAAGTCCGATAATAGCGATCTCATCGATACGCGGATCGGAAGCGGCGTACTCAGCGAGGTCATAGGAGCCGAAAGTAGGCTTGTTAATGATAGTGCAGCCCTGAGTGTCCAGTTTATCGGAGATCTCCCAGCCGTGAGTGCCTTTGACGCAGTGAACGACGGGGAGTTTTTTTCCTTCCATAGTGGAGAGGTAGTCATCGGAGTGGGTATCGCGGGTAAATACAATATCGTAGCCTTTATCGCGGAACTCCTGAATTTTTTTGGCGACAGCCGGAACGATGCTGACGGCTTCGGGAGTACCGAGGGCGCCGTCGATGAAGTCATTCTGCATATCGATAACAGCTAAAAGTTTCATAATACCTCCTGTCAGATAGAAGCGAACACCTCGCCGATATTCCTGCAAATGAGGAGGTCGGCGCTGGAGTCCATATTAGTAGGCGACTTATTGATGATAACGAGGTTACTGCCGTGGAAGTAGCGTATCAGACCGGCAGCGGGATAGACATTAAGGGAAGTGCCGCCGATGATGAGGGTATCGGCGTTATTTATAGCGCGGACAGCGCCGCTGACCACATCATCATCGAGACCTTCCTCGTACAGAACGACATCGGGTTTAATGACGCCGCCGCAGTCACAGAGCGGAATATCCTTGGAATTGAGGATAAAATCAGCGGAGAAGAACTTATGGCATTTAGTGCAGTAATTGCGGAGAACGCTGCCGTGCAGCTCATAGACGTTTTTACTGCCGGCAGCCTGATGGAGGCCGTCGATATTCTGGGTAACGACAGCGGTCAGCTTGCCCTGTTTTTCCAGCTCAGCCAGTTTAAGGTGAGCGGGATTCGGTTTAGCATCGAGGCAGAGCATTTTAGCGCGGTAGAAGCGATAGAACTCCGAAGTATTACTGATGAAGAATGAGTGGCTGAGGATAGTTTCGGGCGGATAGTCCCACTGCTGATGGTATAGACCGTCAACGCTGCGGAAGTCAGGGATACCGCTTTCGGTGGACACACCGGCGCCGCCGAAGAAGACGATGCGATCAGAGCCGGCAACAATATCGGCAAGTTTAGTTATCTCGTCCATATCATTCACCCATAACCTTAACATAGAAGCGGCGGTTGCGTGGACCGTCGAACTCGCAGAAGTACACGCCCTGCCATGTACCGAGTAGCGGCTTGCCGCCTGTGACGATGATAGTCTCGCTTGCGCCGACGGTAGAGGATTTGAGGTGTGCATCGGAGTTGCCCTCAGCGTGGCAGAAAGAGTCGAGATCGGGGAATGCCTTGTCCATACCGAGCACGAAATCGGACTTGACATCTGGGTCGGCGTTTTCATTTATGGTAACAGCAGCGGTAGTATGGGGACAAAAAACGATGCAGATGCCCTCATTGACGCCGCTTTCAGCGATAGCCTCCTGGACTTCGCTGGTGATGTCGATGAGACCCTGAGAGGGGGTACTGAGTTTAAAATCGAACAGCATAAAAAATCTCCTTTATAAACTGCCGCGGAAGCGGCATTATTTATTATCTGCGAAAAACTTGCAGAAGTAGCTGAGTGAGCACTCGCCGCATTTCGGACTTCTTGCGCGGCAAATATCTCTGCCGAACTGAACGGTCTGGTGGCAGAAGTGGTTAGAGATCTCAGGTGGGAGGAGTTTAACGAGGTCTTTTTCGACCTTAGCAGGCTCCTTGTTGGAGGTGAGACCGAGTCTGCCGGAAATGCGGATACAGTGGGTATCGGTGACGACAGCGGGTTTACCGAAGACATCACCCAGCATGAGGTTAGCGGTTTTTCTGCCGATACCGGGGAGGGAAAGCAGATCCTTCATAGTATCGGGGACTTCGCCGCCGAAGTCGTCCAGCAGTTTCCGGGCCATTTCCTTGAGGCTTCTGGCTTTAGTATGGTAAAAACCGCAGGGTTTTACGTCCTGTTCCAGTTCAGCGAGGTCAGCGTCAGCGAAGGCGTTGAGGTCGGGGTACTTGACGAACAGGGTACGAGTGACAATATTGACTCTTGCGTCGGTACACTGAGCAGCGAGACGAGCAGCGAACATGAGCTCGTAGGGCTTTGAGTAGTCGAGGGTGCAGCCAATATCGGGATAAAGCTTCTGCAGCTCCTTGCAGGCGAGAGCAGCTCTTTCTTTTCTGGTCATTGATGGACCTCCTGAAGAGAGCGCTGTTTAGCGAGGATCTCATCATACACCCTGTACATTTTCTGGACAGTATTTTCCAGGAAGTAGTAGTGTTTGATGTAGAAAGCCAGCAGCACGATAATGATGGTAACGAGAATGAGGATCATGAGGTTCTGGGTAGTGAGCAGAGAGGTGATAAAGATGGCCATAACGAGGGCGAAGAGCATAGTAACGAGGAAGTGAACGATACGTTCATGCTGCATAAAAGCGATCTTGTCCTTATGTTCGGCGAGAATATCAGCGAGCTCTGCCGGGTCGGAGCAGCTGCCGAGCCGCTCGGCGACGGTATTCATATAATCAGTCAGGTATTCAGTCATAAACAGCCCTCCGTTTCGTATCTATAATATAATTATACCACTTACACGGAGGTAAAGTCAAGGCAACACCGCACAAAGACTGCCTGACATCTTTGTGCGGTATTGCCTCAACAGTAAGCATATGCTGCGGACTATGCAATAAAATGCGATAGAGGTGTGGAGAATCGATACAATAGTACATAGTGTGGATAAGACCTGTAGAAATATTTCATGAAAAGGATAATATCGTGTATTTACAGGAGGAGAGAAAAGATGTAAAATTAAAAGTAGAGGATGGGGTTAAAAGAACAACATCCTGTAACTGAAATCAATGGGGATTAAATATAAATTAAGTAATATTTAAGTAATAATTTTCGCCGGATAATAAATCCACACCGCCTTTTTTGTGGAATGATACAAAGATAAAAGCCGGAACTACGCAAACTATTGATTTCTGAGAGAAAACATATTATAATTAAATCACAATGAAAAGTTAATTATTGCTCCCCCAATTAAACTTTGCCAGAAAGGCGAAGTCAGAAAGGAAATATATCAAGGAAGGAAAACGCAGGAATGCTTTCG
>CADBNS010000133.1 GCA_902796065.1 Ruminococcus flavefaciens | reverse complement strand
GTAGAAGCGGAGATAGCCCATGCCATAAGCAGGGTGCAGGTGATAGCGCTTACCATAGAGCACATGACCGGCAAGCTGGTACACGAGAAATAATGAACATACATTTGTCTGAAAAGGAATTCCCGTTGCAGCAAGGTAATATAACTTGACACTTTTTTATTATAATAGTATAATTAGGTTGCTTGGTAACACAAGTAATATATCTATAAGGAGTAATAATATGAAAAAGGCAAAGATTATTAGCACATTAATGGCAGTTGCAGTTGCAGCAGCGCCGGCACTTGGCTACACAAACAGCGTAGTAAATAACGCAATATCAGGCACACAGCTCACAGCATTTGCTGGCTGGAAGCAGGATTCAACAGGTTGGTGGTATGAGAATTCTGATGGCTCATATCCTGCAAACAAATTTGTATGGATAGGCGGAGAGAAGTTCTGGTTCAACAGTGCAGGTTATATGCATACAGGCTGGCTTAATCAGAACGGTATCTGGTATTACTGCAATCCAGGCAGAGGTAACTGTGCAATAGGCTGGAAGGTAATTGATGGAAAACAGTATTGTTTTAATTCAACTGGACAGATGCGTGTTGGCTTCCAGCAGATTGGAGGAAAAAAGTATTATTTTGAAAACAGAGTTCCGGCTTCAAATGCAAATTATGGAAAAATGCTTAAAGGATTTTTCCAGGTAAAAGGTAAAACTTATTATGCATTTGAAGATGGTCATCTTGCTTTGAACGGTTGGTATAGAATAAATAACAGATGGCATTATTTTAATGCTGATGGTTCTTACAATCCAAATAAAAGAAGATAAACGATCAAAAATAGGGCGCACAAGCGCCCTTTTTCGCATATTTTCATAAAAACTCCTGTTGATAATTATGCAGATCCACGATTTCACATCGTGGATTTTTTATTATACAACGGTTTTCCATTGAAAAGTACCCGATTCCGCACCCCTTATGAACGGCACAGCTGTTCAGGAGAAAAGATAGAAGGGAGGTGGACAACATAGGCAGCAGGTACACAAAGGAGCAGCGGGAGCTGTTCTGTTGTTACTACGTAATGCTTGGAGATCTGAGGGAAGCAGCGCTGAGGTCTGGGTCGTCGGAAGAGAGTGCGATAGCGGACGGTATAGCGATGCTGAAGGGAGAGGGGGTACGCCGGAAGATAGAGGAGCTTCGCGGACTGACGGACAGCGGATATGTATTATCTGGACTGTACCGTTTAGCATTTGGCAGCAGCGCAGACGGGGTAATGCTGACGTTCATGGAGGAGGCGCCGGGAGCCGAATATCTGCGCAGTCTTGATCTGTACGGGGTATCGGAGTACAAGCATGGCAAGAACGGCAGCGAGGTACGTTTTTTTGACCGGCAGAGGGCGTTGGAGAAGTTATACGAGCTGAAAGGAGAGATAGCTGACAGAAAGAAAGCGGCGGAGCTGATCGAAGCGTTGACGGGAGCAGGAGAGGGTGAAGCGGGAGATGAATATGCGACGGCTGTCGCCGAAGCAGCAATTGACGGTGACATGGTGGAAGAAGCCGGAGTACCGGAAGTATGATGCGATAATATGTGACGGAGCGGTGCGAAGCGGAAAGACTCTGTCGATGTCGATAGGGTACGTATTATGGGCATCGCAGTCATACGCAGGGCAAAGCTTTGCGATATGCGGCAAGACGGTGACATCACTGCGGCGCAACGTAATAACGCCGCTGATAGGAATGCTGAGGGAGATGGGGATAGTCTGCCGTGAGCATCTGAGCAGCAGTTATGTAGAGATCAGTCTGTTGGGTCGGACGAACCGGTTTTACCTGTTTGGCGGCAAAGACGAAGGTTCAGCGGCGCTGATACAGGGCATAACGCTTGCAGGGGTATTTCTGGACGAGGTAGCATTGATGCCGCGGTCATTTGTAGAGCAGGCATTAGCGAGGTGTTCGGTAAGTGGATCGCGTATGTGGTTCAACTGCAATCCTGACACGCCGCAGCACTGGTTTTATCGTGAGTGGATACAGAAGGCAGAGGAGAAGAAGGCGTTGTATCTTCACTTCACGATGGAGGACAATCCGTCGTTATCGGAGAGGGTAAGGGAGAGGTATCGCCGGCTGTATTCCGGCACATTTTACGATCGTTTCATACTTGGCAGATGGACAGCAGCGGAGGGACTGGTCTACCCGATGTTCAGCAGCAGGGATCATGTATACAGAGGAGAGAAGGAATATGAGCAGTATGTAATATCCTGTGATTACGGCACAGTAAATCCGTCGTCATTTGGATTGTGGGGACTTCACGGAGGAATATGGCACCGTGTCAGGGAGTATTACTACTCATCGAAGCGTGAAGGGATGTCCCGCACAGACGAGGAGCACTACGCTGCACTGGAGGAGCTTGCAGGGACGGCGGAAGTCAGCCGTGTGATAGTTGACCCGTCAGCCGCGAGCTTTATTGAGTGTATCCGCAGGCACGGCAGATTCAGGGCAGTAAAGGCAGACAATGACGTAAGCAGGGGGATACAGCTGGTAAGCGCAGCGTTGAAGCAGGGTAAGCTGAAGATACATGAGAGCTGAGAGGACGCGATAAGGGAGTTCGGGCAGTACAAGTGGAACGAGAGTGCAGGGAAGGACGTACCGATAAAGGAGAACGACCATGCGATGGACGACATACGTTATTTTGTTACGGACGTATACGGCAGGGCGGACAGAGGGGAGGTCTACGCTGTATCGGTAGCACGCTGAGACAGGAGGAGAGAGAAGGAGAATGAAGATATTCAGGAAGAGAGGGGAAAGGGCAGCGCCGGAGCTGATACCGGCAGAGCGGAGCATACTCATGCCGGATAAGCTGCCGGCGGCGGTGGACCCCTGTGAGAAGGAGCTGTTTGACCGGCTCAGGGGTGCAGTCCCGATAATAGACGCAGCGATAATGAAGATAATCCGTCTGACGGGAGGCTTCCGGCTGGTAAGTGAAGATGAGAGGTATCAGGTGGAGCTTGACCGATTCAGCAGCAGCGTACCGGTAGGCAGCACAGGGCAGTCCATAGGCACATTTGCAGATTGTTTCCTTGACAGTCTGCTGACCTATGGTTCAGCGATAGGCGAAGTAGTAGCAGATGCAGAGAACGGGAGGATAGCCGGCTTATGGAACGGTGACATATCGAAGGTAGCGGTAAAAGCGGGAGCGAAGCCGTTTTCGCGCAGTTACACGATACTCAGGACAGATGGAACGCAGAAGCAGATAAAGCGGCCGGAGAACATAGTATACGCAGAGCTGCCGGGAGGCAGATCGCTGCTGCGCGGACTTCCGGCGCTAAGCAGTATACTGATGCGGATATACCAGTGTATCGGACAGAATTATGACAGAGCTGGAAATGTGCGATATGCCGTAACGTACAAGCCTACGGGAGATGCCGGGGACCTTACACAGACCCGTGAGAGGGCGATGCAGATAGCTCGTGAGTGGGCAGACGGCATGAATTCGGCGAAGTACGGGCAGGTAAAGGACTTTGTAGCGGTCGGGGATATAGACATCAGGGTCATCGGAGCGGAAAACGAGCTGTTTGACACCAACGTACCGGTGCGGCAGCTGCTTGAGCAGATAGTAGCGAAGCTGTCTATACCGCCGTTTCTGCTTGGACTGAGCTGGAGCAGTACAGAGCGAATGTCATCGCAGCAGGCAGACATACTGACATCTGAGCTGGAGTACTACCGCAGGCTGCTTACGCCGGTGATAACGGCGATAGGGGAGCATTATCTCTGTTCACTGGGAGCAGAGGGCAGATGCAGGATAGAATGGGAGAACATCAACCTACAGGACGAATCTGTCCTTGCACAGGCGCGGCTGAGGAATGCGCAGGCGAGGGAGATAGAAGCACGACTTGGAGACTAAGAGGAGGAAAAGAGTATGTATAATGACATCAGACTTGAAAAGGGGCTTTACAATCTTAGCGGAAAGACATTTACCGCAGCGCTGGAGGAGCTTGATCCGTCGGCGGCATATGCCGGAACGCCGCTGGAGCGACTTGACGCATACGAGAGGCAGCTGAAGCGATTCAACATTCATGTCAGCGGACCTGAGTGTGACATGGTGGAGAAGTTTTTCAGTTCCACAGAGACAGCGGTACTTTTCCCGGAGTTTGTGACCCGCAGCATCAGAAGGGGCTTTGACGACACGATAATCAACACTATCAGTGCAGCGAAGACAGTCAGTGAGAGCAGCAAATATCTTGGCTGTGTGCTGACGGATACCGCGCAGTACAGCACAGTAAGTCAGGCGGCGCTGCTTCCGGAGTCCACAGTGCGCGAGGCATCGGACGCGCTGACGCTGGAGAAATTCGGCAGACTTATCAGTGCATCATACGAAGCGGTAAGGAAGCAGCGTCTTGACGTATTCGGAGTAATGCTGAGGAGCATAGGCGTAAAGCTGGCAGGAGCGGTAGTTAAAAAGGCGGTAGAAGTACTTGTGGAGGACGCAGCAGAGATCACCACAGAATCGCTTACCTACGCAGATCTTGCGAAGCTTTACGGTCAGTTCAACAGCTTTGACATGACCACAGTGATCGCATCGCCGGCGACAGCATCAGCCATAGCAGCGATGGAGCAGCTGATGGAGACTCGTGCAGATGAGAAGGGCAGGATCACGCTGCCATTCGGCTCAGAGCTTATCAAGACATCGGCAGCAGAAGATGATACTATCATTGGCATTGACAAGAACTTTGCGCTGGAGTTCATCACCAGCAGCGATCTCATAATGGAGACCGACAAGCTGATCGACCGACAGCTTGACCAGATCACGGTATCGATCACCTGCGGATTCAGGAAGATCACACCTGACGCAGTAAAGGTACTTACGATCGCGAGCGAGTGATACAGACCGTATAAGGCAACGTGTGAGTGTGTGGGGGGGACGGCACAAGCCGTCCCTTTTACGGGAAGGAGGATAAGAATGACAGCGGAGGAGCTTGAGAAGATAAACAGGTACACGCGCCGGGAGTTCAAAGAGGAGGAGCTGTTCACGTTCACGGTGATACTGTGCGACAACGAGATAGACCGTGACTGTGAGCGATTCACAGCGGAGTCGCTGGAGCAGCTGAGCAAGTTATTTGTAGGAAAGACGGGCATATCGGACCACGACCCGTCCACGGACAATCAGACCGCGCGCATATATGATACAGAGGTAATAACTGACGAGAGCCGCACAACGAAGGCAGGAGAGCCGTACAGGTATCTGAAAGCGAGTGCATACATGGTGCGCACCGGAGAGAATACGGGGCTGATCGCGGAGATAGACGGCGGCATCAAGAAGGAAGTGAGCATATCCTGTTCAGCGTCTGGTAAGGTATGCTCGATATGCGGAGCAGACAGGAGCATAACTGACTGTAGTCATATTCGTGGCAAGTATTATAACGGACAGCTGTGCCACACGAAGCTGACAAACATCACAGACGCATACGAGTGGAGTTTTGTGGCAGTACCGGCGCAGGTAAATGCAGGAGTGACGAAGAAGTGGAATGAAGAGGCGGAGCAGAAGGCAGCGGAAGCGGTACAGGCAGAAGCGGACGGAGAGCTGCGCCGCGACATACACCGGCTCGCGTATTTTACAGGAGGCAGACCGGCAGCAGCCGCGGCAGTAATAGCGACGCGCAGTATGAACACGGCAGAGCTGATAGAGATGAAGAAGAGGTATGAGAGTCTGAGCCGCCGCACTGGGATAGAGGTGCAGCTGATGGAAGAGGCGGCAGAGGAAACGAACGCAGGGTTTACGATGAGATGAGATGGAGGTGAGAGGGAATGGACATAGAGTCAGTAAAGACGTTATTCAGGCTATTTTCCGGAGAAGAGAGCGGAGGGGAATACGCGCCGGTGATAGAGCTTGCGATGAAGGAGACAGAGAAGATACTGCGGCCTGAGGCGGACAAAGGAGACATAAGGCTTAGTTTTCTTGCGGCAGCGATGGCGAATTACAGGGTAGTGCAGTTGCGCAGTACGCAGGACAGGAGCAGATACACTTATGCAGGCAAGATGCAGGCGGTCGGCAAGAATATGGGAACAGCAGAAGCGGAGAAGCAGCTGCGTGACTATTACGAATTATGTTCAGACCTGATAGTACCGCAGACGTTCATATTCATGGGAATAGGGAAAGGAGGAGAGCGAAAATGCTGACGGAGATCATCAGAGCGGTAGCAGGAGCATTGAAGGAGAGCGGAGCAACGGAGGTCTACAGTGCGTTTGACGCCTATCCGATGGAGCGCAAGGGAGCGGGGTATTTCACGTTAGTCAGCACCGGCGGACTTGAATGCACAGCGCCGGTATACAGTACGACCACGGTATATCTGCCGTACAAAGCGAAGGCAGAGATAATGGTGACAGCGCCGGAGAGTGAAAACATGGCGAAGCTGTACAGTTACTATGACAGCAAGGTAGCGCCGGCGATAGACAAGCTGACGGATCTTAACGGCAGGCTTACGAAGCTGTCCATAAAGCAGGACAGTAACATAGGCAGGTTAGTACTGACAGCGGAGGTAACGGTCAGTGGTATCAGGCGCATAGAGAGGAGTACGGAATGAGTGTGCAGCCGGAGCTTACCCACAGGGAGGCAGAGGAGGTAGTCATAGGCAGTCTGACGCTGTACTGTGACCAGTTCAAAGCATCGGGAACGATAGTATGGGCAGAGCAGACCACGGTATCGGGCGATGCGGTATTCACAAACCGCAGTCGTCGGGCATTGCGGCTGACGTTCACAGGGCGGTGTTATGATCCTGAACAGCCGCTGCAATTCATGGAAGAGGCAGATGGGATAGCGACAGTAACGGGGACATACACAGTCCATTACCGTGGAGTGGTATTCACTGACTGTCACATACAGTCCTACACTGTGGAAGATAAAGGAGACGGCATCATAACGGCATCGGTGACATTGCTGACCACAGAGCCGGTAGAGCCGGAGGAGGAGTGAGATGTTAGGGATACTGTTATTCCGCAACACAACGTATCAGGACACGCAGGAAGTGAAGCTGTTATCGTTTGGATTCAAGAAGGAGGCGTACACACCGTTCACGAGTCTGACGGCGAACTTCATAGCTGAGACGACATATCCGGATACGGTATCTGAGGTGCTGCTGTACATAGACGGGCGGTTAGTGCATCACGGAACAGCGGATAAGATAACTGTTACAGAGCGCCGCGGAGTGCGGACGGGACATTTAACGTCCAGCGGATTCAGTTGTATGCTGATACAGAATCAGCTTGAACCGGGGTTATACACGAACATATCGATCAACAGTCTTATGGATAACATGATACAGATACCCTACGTAACGCATCAGGACAGTGCAGATTCCAGCGGCTACATATACGTATTGAAGGGCTCGACGATGTGGGACGGCATAGTGAACCTATGCTACAAGAAGAACGGCAAGTACCCGTACATACGCGGCACGAACTGCATCATGCTTGACCCGTACACACAGCCGGAGGAGTACACCTACACGGCATCGGAGCAGATAGCGGCAGGCAGGGGGATAGACACGCGGCGATTTGTGAGTGATTTTCACATGGCGGACATAGACGAGCAATACGGCACCTTTGACCTGCACGATCCGGACGCAGGGGACAGAAAGATAGTCCGACACAAGTATTTTGATCTTGACCGGCGATTTTTATATGATCCGCCGCAGGCGTTGCAGTATCGTGACAAGGTAAGCAAGCGTGGCTGGAAGAGGGAATTCATAACATACAGCGGCTACAAGGGAGAGGATCTGTCCGACCTTGCAGTATTTGGCGGACAACCGGCGCGAAGAATATCCGGAATAGAGATAACCGGCAATCATGAGGGAGTATTCACAGAGATAAGCGTCTACGCGGACAGTTTTACATAAAAAAAGAGGGGGCTGCATGGATTGAGACCATGCAGCCCTTTTATTGCTCCCCCAACTAAACTTCGCCTTTTTGGCAAAGTTTAATTGGGGAGCAATAGTTATAGAATTATTCGACAGAAATGATGTAGTAATACACCGGCTGACCGCCATTAACGAGCATTACCTCGATTTTATCGCTGAGTTTAGACTGAAGGAGCTGCTGCATTTGTTCAGCGTTTTCCTCGGTAACATCGGCGCCGTAGATGAGGGTAACATAGCTTGCATCGCCCTTAGTGAGTTTTTTGACGAGTTTGAGAGTAGCCTTGGAAATATCCTTTTCGGTGAAGGATAGCTTACCGTTATCGAGGGCGAGGATCTCGCCTTCCTTGATGGAGTGGCCTTCAAACTCGGAATTACGGGCAGCGAAAGTGATAAGGCCGGTAGAGACTTTTTCGAGTGCCTTAGTCATATTGAGTCTGTTATCCTGCAAGCTGAGGCTGTCATCGAAAGCGAGCATAGCGGAGATACCCTGAGGTATAGTGCGTGTCTGGAGGACACAGACGCTGCGGTCGGTAAGTTTCATAGCCTGTTCAGCGGCCATGATGATATTTTTATTATTAGGCAGAACGAAAACGGTATTAGCTGGGGTAGCGAGGATAGCGCGGAGAATATCATCGGTAGAGGGGTTCATAGTCTGACCGCCGCGGACGACGACATCGACGCCGAGGTCGGTAAACATAGCCTCGATACCGTGACCGGCAGCGACAGCGACGAAACCGAACTCTTTTTCGGGCATAGCCGGAGCGAACCCTGCCTCCAGCTGTTCAGCCTCTTTCTTTTTATTTTCGTGCTGAATGCGCATATTTTCGATATTAGGCTTAGGGTCGTTGATAAAGCAGCCGAATTCGAGGGCTTTCTGGAGAGCCTTACCGGGGTTATCGGTATGAACGTGGACCTTGATTATCTCATCGTCATCGACGACGACAACGCAGTCGCCGATAGTTTCGAGGTAAGCGCGGAGCTTGAAGGGATCGGGACAGTCGTCATTTTTTCTGAGCATGAACTCAGTGCAGTAAGTGAAAGTAATATCGTCATCGAACTGACTTGCCGCAGAGCGGAAGCTGTCCACGGGCTTATCGTCCTCGGAAGCGGCCTCATCTGGGACAGCGATGGAACCGCCGGCGAAAACGGCGTACATAGCCTTAAAGATGATAGTGAGGCCCATACCGCCGGCATCGACAACGCCGGCTTTTTTAAGCTGTGGGAGCATCTCGGTAGTCTGAGCGAGGACTTTTTCTGCCTCATCACAGACGTCCTTCCAGAACACGATGTCATCGGTAGTAGAGAGCGCGGACTCCTTAGCTTTTTCGGCAGCGCAGCGTGAGACAGTGAGGATAGTACCCTCCACAGGCTTCATAACGGCTTTATAGGCGGCATCGACGCCCATAGCGAGGGAGCGTGCGAAGTCCTCGCAGCCAGCCTCATTGAGGTCAGCCAGACCCTTTGAGATACCGCGGAAGATAAGAGAGAGTATAACACCGGAGTTACCTCTTGCGCCTCTGAGGAAAGCGGAAGCGGCGGTATTAGCGGCATCGGAGATACTTACAGAGTCGGGGAGTCTTTTAAGCTCACCGACGGAGTTTCCGATAGTCATAGACATATTGGTACCGGTATCGCCGTCCGGAACCGGGTAAACGTTAAGTTCATCGACCTCACGTTTTTTATTATTTATAGTAACAGCGGCTGAAATGACAGCATCGCGGAATAAAGCGCCATTTATCACAATAAATACCTCCTGATCAGTAATTCATATCATCGACATAGACGTTGACCTTATGGACGTCCACACCGACAGCTTCCTCAAGAGTGAAGCTCACCTTATGTGTAATACTGCTGACAGCGGCAGAGATATTAGTACCATAAGTGACTTTGATATGGAGGTCGATAACGAGACCGCCGTCCTTATCAGTGCGTATGACAACACCTCTGCGTTTGAAGAGCTTGCCATTGGAGATAGAGGAAACAGCGGAGCGGAAGGTGCTGACATTGCAGACATCGGCAACGCCGAAGCAGTCGCAGACGGCATGGCGGACGATTTCAGTCAGATAGTTTTCAGAAACGGAAATTTTACCAATATGGTTTTCAAATGTGACCATGATGACACACTCCTCTGCAAAAGAATAGGGACAGCGACAAGCTGCACACAAATAATTATAGCATAGACTGCTGCGATTTACAAGAGCTTTTACTGTTTTTTCAAGCAAATGAATTATGTGGATTATAGAATAATAATTTGTAACATGACATTTTATTCAGAAAACTGATATGCGTGCAGATTATTCATACAGACCGTAAAGAAGAAAAATCAGCCGACAATATCCTTATTGAAAAGTCTCAGGGTATCGACTCTGAGGGTATGGTGTTCGGGAGCGGAGAGATCGGGGTCAGCGGCGAGTATCTCCTCGCAGCACAGCTTAGCCTGATTCATCAGTGACATACTGCATTCCACATCAGCGATCTTAAGTGGAGGCAGACCATGCTGAGCGCTGCCGAAGAAGTCACCGGGACCGCGCAGTTTGAGGTCAGCTTCAGAGATCTTAAAGCCGTCGTTAGTGGAGGATATGATCTTCATACGTTTAAGGCAGTCCTCGCTGTGGTTATCGGTGATGAGAATGCAGTAGCTTGAGTACTGACCGCGACCGACGCGACCGCGGAGCTGATGGAGCTGAGAGAGGCCGAAGCGTTCGGCGTTTTCGATGACCATGACTGCGGCATTGGGAACATCGACGCCGACCTCCACGACGGTAGTGCAGATAAGCACCTGAATATCGCCGTTTCTGAACTGTTTCATGACCTTTTCCTTTTCATTTGACCGCATTCTGCCGTGGAGGAGGGCAGTAGAGTAGCCTTTGAGGTCATTTTTGGCAGCATTTTCGGCGTAGCTTTTTACGGCGAAGAGATCCGAATCGCTGTCCTCGATCATAGGGCAGACGACATAAGCCTGACGTCCCTCATCGAGGTGTTGTCGGACGAAGCTGAAAGCGCGCTGGCGCATTTTACCGGTAACAGCGAAGGTCTGGACAGGTTTGCGGCCCTTAGGGAGCTGAGTGATAGCAGAGACATCGAGGTCGCCGTAGATATAGAGTGCGAGGGTACGTGGTATAGGGGTAGCGGACATAACGAGGCGGTGAGGGGAGTCGCCTTTTTCAGCGAGGGCGGCGCGCTGCTGAACGCCGAATCTATGCTGTTCATCGGTAATAACGAGACCGAGGGCAGCGTACTCCACATCTTTCTGGATAATAGCGTGAGTACCGACGATGACATCGAGCTCGCCGCTGGAGATACTATTACGGAGGAGTTCTTTTTTCTTAGGGGTCAGGGAGCCTGTAAGGAGGCCGACGCGGAGACCGAGGGGTTCGAGGAGATCGGAGAGTGTTTTGAAGTGTTGAGAAGCGAGAATCTCTGTGGGAGCCATAAGGGCGGACTGCACATTATTTTTAGCGGCGAAGAAGCAGGCAGCGGCAGCGACGGCGGTCTTACCGCTGCCGACGTCACCCTGTAGGAGGCGGTTCATAGGAGTAGAGCGGCAGAGGTCGGCGATTATTTCATTTACTGCAGAGAGCTGACCGTCGGTGAGGGTAAAAGGGAGGCTGGAGAAGAACGGAGCCATATCCACACCGGAGTTCAATTTATAGGCAGTCTGTCTGCGTGAGCGTGATTTAAGGAGGGACATACCGAGCTGTAATTTCAGCAGTTCATCGAAAGCGAGCCTGTGTCTTGCGATTTCGGCGGCGGAGTCGCTGGAAGGGAAGTGGACATTTTCGAGAGCGGACACAAGCGTGCACAGCTGATACTTACTGCGGACGTGATCGGGGAGTGTCTCGAAGGGAGCCTTATGGAGGAGGTCGAGAGCCTGCCGCATATTAGAGCGGATCATGTTAGCGGATAATCCCTGAGTGAGGTGATACTTAGGCTGAATGAGGACATTTTCGGAGGCTTTTATGTAGACGGGAGAAGTAATTTCGCGGCGTGTGAAGTTACCGGTAACTTTACCGAACATAAAGTAGGTCTCATTTTCCTGGAGAGCCTGAAAGGCGTAGACGTTATTATAGATGACGATGAGAATATCGTCGAAGCCGTCGGTAGCGGCAGCCTTACAGATGACGAGGCCGCCCTTGATGCGCTGAGGAGGGAGCTTACGGAAGATAGTGAGTTTCAGCACGGAGCTCTCATTGAGGGGAGCCTGACAAACCGGGACATGGGTACGGAAGTCGAGGTAATCCTTAGGGATATGGTAGATAAGCTCATAGGGGGAATTGATACCGAGCTTGCGGTATTTTTCGCCGCGGGCTTTACCGACGCCTTTCAGGAATTCAATATCGCAGAACAGATCAGCTGGCATAGAGGAAGCGGAGCTCCTTTCGTTAGAATACAGTAATCATTATATATGAAAGTGAAAGATAAGTCAAGGAAGAGAAAACCTCCCCGTGAAAGCGGGGAGGCGAAAAACTATTCAGATTTCTTTTTAATAGTACGTTTCACGATATGTTTAAGTCTTTCGCAGGTATCGTGAGGGAACGCAGTAATAAAAGTGATAGCCTGAGAGTGGGCATCTTCCGGTGTGAGCTTGAGGAACTTATGGAAGAAGGTGTAGACCTCATTATAAGTAGAGAAGATTTCGGCGACAGTTTTCTCGCCCTCAGGTGTCAGTACGACGCTGTTACAGAAGTCCTCATAGACGAGACCGGAATTAGCGAGGCATCTGAGCATTTTGCTTACACTTGGGCGTGAGACGTCGAGGTAGCGTGAAATGCTGACGCACTTAACGTATTCATCGGTTTCTGAGAGTTCTTTGATAGCGATAAGGTACTTGATCTGACCAGCGCAGTGTTTCATATATACCTCCTTGGTAATATAGGGAGAAATAGTGCAAGAGCACATTACAATAACGATTAATGACAGTTCAACAACAAAGTGGAAGAGTTATTGAGCGGTACATTATTTATCAGAATCGATCAGGTGCCAGTAGCCTTTGAGGTAGATAGCGCCTGAAATGATAGTGAGAACGGTAGAGATCCAGATAAGGGCGGGGATAATGAAATTATCCACAGCATTAACGAAGGCAAAGGGGAAAGCGAAGCCGAAGTCCCAGCAGGCAGAAAGCCAGAGGAGAGCGGCGATGATAGTGACCATAGTGAAAGCGGTCTTTAGCTTACCCCAGATACCGGCAGCAACGACAACGCCGCTGTTAGCAGCGAGGAGGCGCAGACCGGAGACCATAAATTCTCTTGCGCTGATGATGATAAGGGGAACAGCGCCGACTTTGATCTGAGGGATCTCGACGAAAACGGCGAGAGCCGCGAGAACGAGAACCTTATCTGCAAGAGGGTCGAGGAACTTGCCGAAGTTAGTAACGAGGTTACGTTTTCTTGCGATATTGCCGTCGAGGGCATCAGTAATAGAAGCCGCAGCGAAGATAACGAGGGCAATGAGGTAATGGCAAGGTATATTGAGGTACATAAAGATGAGGAAGAAAGGGATGAGGAAGACTCTGAGCAGAGTCAGTTTATTTGGAAGATTCATCAGTGATCACCTCTCCAATCAGATCATAATCGAGGGTATCAGTAATTCTGATACGAACATAATCGCCGACACTAAGTGGGCGATCGGAAGAAAAGAAGACTTTTCCGTCAATATCGGGAGCGTCCATAGGAGTTCTGCCGAACCAGCACTCACCGAAGCGGTCGAAGCCCTCAACGACGGCGGTAAGATCGCGGCCGATGAGCTGAGCGTTATTATCGCTGCTGATGAGGAGTTGTTGTTCCATGATAATATCAGCGCGGTGAGCGGCAGTTTCCTGATCGACCTGATCGGGGAACGAAGCGGCAGGGGTACCGTCCTCAGGGGAGTAAGCGAAGCAGCCGAGCCTGTCGAAGCGGACCTTCTGAACGAACTCAGCGAGGGCGTTGAACTGCTCCTGAGACTCACCGGGGAAGCCGGTAATAAGGGTAGTACGCAGGATAACGCCGGGTATTTTCTCACGGATATGAGAAAAGAGAGCCTCCAGTTCATCAGCGGAGCCCCAGCGGTGCATACGTTTGAGAATACCGGCATCTGAGTGCTGAATGGGAATTTCGAGGTACTTGACGAGTTTAGGCTCACTGGCGATAGTATCGAGGAGCTCATCAGTGATACGTTCGGGGTAGCAGTAAAGGGTACGGATCCATTTAAGGCCGTCGATCCTGCAAAGTCTGCGCAGGAGTTCGGGGAGCATAGGTTTACCGTAGAGGTCCACACCGTACTGAGAGGTATCCTGAGCGATAACGACGAGTTCAGAGACGCCGTTATCTGCGAGCTGCTGAGCCTCAGCCACAGCGTCATCGATGGGTATACTTCTGAACTTACCGCGAATCTTAGGGATAGCGCAGTATGTGCAGCAATTTGAGCAGCCCTCAGCGACTTTGAGGTAAGAGAAGAATGGGAGGGTAGAGATGATACGCTCGCCGGTGAGTTCGGCATCGAGCTTAGGAGCGAACTCCACGACTCTCTCGTTATGGACGACGCGGTTAAGAATATCGACAATATCCTTATTATTACCGATACCGATTACAGCGTCAGCCTCAGGGAAGAGATCAGCAGCCTCCTCTCTGTAGCGTTCGGTAAGGCAGCCGGTAACGATAATTTTACTGATAGAGCCTTCTTCCTTGAGTTTACCCAGTTCAAGAATAGTATCGATAGCTTCCTCCTTAGCGGACTGAATGAAGCCGCAGGTATTGACCACAGCGACATCAGCGGCAGCGGGATCAGTTACCAGTTTATAGCCATTATGTTTCAGTTTGAAGAGCATACGTTCAGAATCGACGAGATTCTTAGAGCAGCCCAGTGAGACCATTCCAACCTTGATAGGCATTGTTATTCCTCCGGTGTATCAGCGTTCTCGAAGAAGAGGCGGATAGCCTGATTGATTTCATCGAAGCCGTAGCCATAGCGGACGAGAGCGCATTTAACTTTTTCTACAGACTTTTTATCGCTGCTGTCTGTGAGCAGTCTGGAATGCTTTGATTCGAGCAGTAGCATGAGGTTATCAGCGAAAGCCGAATCATAGGCAGCGAGGGCATCATCGGCGGTAAACTCATCGATACCCTTCATGATGATCTCGCGTTTAGCTCTGCGGTAGCCGAATTTCCGTGATTCGACGAATTTTCTTGCGAGTTTTTCGGCGAATCTTGCGTCATCGATGATAGAGTTATCGACGAGCTTGCGAACGACGGCTGAGCAGAGGTCAGGGTTTTTATAGGTATCCGTTAATTTCCGTGTCATTTCCTTAGCGGAGTAATCGCGGTAGTCGAGGCAGTGCAGGGCGAACTGATAAGCGCGTCTGAAATTAGAAGCGTATATGATTTTTTTAAGCTGAGCGCGATCGCACTCCATACCTGAGTGTATGCCGAAGTCGGTTATAATATCGATATGGAGGTAGATCCTGCGCTCATCGTCGAGCACGGCCTCATAGGTAGAGCCTTTATAGGGCTTAACGGAAGTGAATTTCATTATTCTTCAGCGGGAGTGAACTCATCGAAATCCTCATCGATGTCCACGAGAATGTCGTCATCGCTGCCGGAGCCGTTACTATCGGCGGGAGCGGCAGGAGCGTCAGTAGTTTTAGGTGTATCGGAGCTGGCAGGAGCGGCAGTAAGTTCGTCCTTACGTGCGAGGATCTGATCCTCGATCTCCTTCATAAGCTCCTCATTATTTTTGAGGAGTTCCTTGACGTTATCGCGGCCCTGACCGAGTTTCTGGTCTTTGTAGCTGAACCATGAGCCGCCTTTCTTGATAATATCGAGTTCGACAGCGAGGTCGAGAACTTCGCCCGTACGGGATATACCTGTACCGTACATCATATCGAAGGTAGCCTCCTTGAACGGGGGAGCGACCTTATTTTTGACAACCTTGCAGCGAGTAGCGGCGCCGATGATCTGGCTGCCGTCCTTAATGACCTCACCCTTTCTAACCTCGATGCGGACGGAGGCATAGAATTTGAGGGCACGGCCGCCCGGGGTAGTTTCGGGGTTACCGTACATAACGCCGATCTTCTCACGGATCTGGTTGATGAAGATAGCGACGCAGTTGGACTTAGAGATAGCGGCGGTCAGTTTTCTCATAGCCTGGGACATAAGTCTTGCCAGCTGACCGACGTGGAGGTCGCCCATATCGCCGTCGATCTCAGCGCGTGTAGTCATAGCAGCGATAGAGTCGAGGACGATGACATCGATAGCGCCGGAGCGGATGAGGGCCTCAGCGATTTCGAGAGCCTGTTCGCCGCTGTCCGGCTGAGAGACGAGGAGGTCATCGATATTGACGCCGAGGGCCTTAGCATAAACGGGATCGAGGGCGTGTTCGACGTCGATGAAAGCGGCCTCGCCGCCGAGCTTCTGAGCCTGAGCGATAACGGAGAGAGCGACGGTAGTTTTACCGGAGCTTTCGGGGCCGTATATCTCGACGATACGGCCGCGAGGAACGCCGCCGATACCGAGGGCCATATCGAGCATCATAGAGCCGGTAGGGATAGCATCGACATTGAGGGTCTTAGTCTGACCCAGTCGCATAACAGCGCCGGCGCCGTATTTTTTCTCGATCTGTTTCAGTGCGTTATTGAGGGCAGTTTTCTTATCTTCTTTAGTTTCAGCTTTAACGACAGCTGATTTTTTATTAAGGTCTTTTTTAGCCATTTAGATAACCTCCGTGATCTGAGCCGCAGCGGTTCTGATGATACCAGCGAGGTCGCGGCGCAGGGTAATATTTTGGAAGCCGTTGCCGGCGAGAATAGATTTAACGTCATCATGCTGACCCAGACCGTACTCATAGCAGAGCCAGCCGTTGGGGTTCAGGTGATTTTTCCACAGTGGAGTCATAGCGCGGTAGAAGTCGAGACCGTCCTGACCGCCGAATAGGGCGAGGGAGGGTTCACAGCGGACCTCAGCCTGAAGGGAATCCATATCCTGCTGGGAGAGGTATGGAGGATTGCTGACGATAATATCGAAGGAGCCGAGAACGTCGGCAGTCTGGACAGAGAGGACATCGCCCTTAACGATACGAATGTCAGCGTGATTGAGCTGAGCGTTTTTTTGAATGAAGCCGATAGCGGTATCGGAGATCTCCACAGCGCAGACATCTGCGTGGGGGAGAAGATTTTTCAGAGTGACCGCGATGCAGCCTGAGCCGGAGCAGAGGTCAGCGATGCGTGGAGCACCGGAGTACTGAGCCTTGCAAATATCGAGGACCTGTTCAATGAGGATCTCGGTATCGGGCCGTGGAATGAGAACGCCGCTGCCGACGAAGAAGGGGTAGCCGAAGAATTCCCATTTACCCAGCAGGTACTGAAGGGGCTGACCCTGAGTACGGGCATGGACGAGGTCACGGATACGGGCTTCAATGTCAGGCGGAACGGGCTCAGCGGGCTTAAACAAAGGGTTTTTATCGCCGAGCATATCCTGGAAGATGCACAGGGTATCGAACTGAGCGGAATCGGCGCCATAGAGTTCGAGGTCAGACACGCAAGAGCGGAAGAGTTCAGCGCGGCTTACCATTTATCCTCCGACTTATCCTCAGGGATACAGGGTTTCATAGCAGCGATAGCGACTTCGATCATACTGTCATCGGGTTCGCGGGTAGTGATTCTCTGCATAGCGAGACCGGGAGCGGAGAGGATACGGGTGAAAGCGTTATCGTTATTACCTGCGAGGCGGATGAACTCATAGGAAATGCCTACCACAATGGGGAGGAGGATAAGGGAAGCGACGACGCGCTGCCATGTGACGGTAAAGGGCACGAAGCACATAACGAGGATACTTACGATAAGAACGATGATAATGAAGCTGGTACCGCAGCGTTTATGGAATCGTGTCTGTTTGCGGACGTTCTCCACAGTGAGAGGGAGTTCGGCCTCATGGCAGGCGATAGTTTTGTGTTCTGCACCGTGGTACATATACTGTCTGCGAATATCCTTCATAAGGCTTACGAGGGCCATATAGCCGACGAAAATAGCGATTTTTACGATACCCTCGAGGACAGAGCGGATAATGCGGTGGTCCTTAATATCGGGGATAAAGCCGACGAGGAACTTAGGGAGGAAGACGAATAGAGCGACAGCGAGGACGATACCGAGGAACGAACCGATAGACATGATAATATCGGTGACGCTGGTCTTACCGTTTTCGCCGGATTTTTTGCCATTGAGTTCTTCCAGTTCTTCTTCGGTCATTTGTTTTTCGGCGGATTTCATCATATACTTATAGCCTTTGACCATAGAAGAGACGAAGTTGAAGCAGCCGCGAACAAGAGGAGTTTTCTTATACCACGGTGCATTTTTGCCGTTATTCTCGTCCCAGGTTTCGAGGTCGATAGACCCGTCGGGCAGGCGGCAAGCCATAGCGCCGGTATTTGGACCGAGCATCATGATACCCTCGATGAGGGCCTGACCGCCGATTTTAGACTTAAATTTTTCTTTGAACTGCTGATTCGCAGCAGAATTGTTATTACTCATAGAACAAGCTCCTGTGGGAAAGAAAGTTAAGAAGATTTAGCGGGGAGGGTGATAGTAACAGTAGTGCCGAGGCCTTCGCCCTTACTTGAAATATCCAGAGAGCCGCCGTGGAGAGAGATTATCTCATCGGCGACAGCGAGACCGATACCCGAACCGCGTCTGGTATGATTAGCCTTATAGAACTTAGTTTTGACCTTAGCGAGGTCAGTTTCCTTGATACCGCAACCGGTATCTGATACAGAAACGATGATATTGTTATCCTTTTCGGCGGCTTTGATAGTGACAGTATCGCCGGCTGAGGAATACTTGACAGCGTTATCGATGATATTGATGAACACCTGACGGATGCGGTTTTTATCGCCGAAGACGAAGGGGAGCATTTCGGGTTCATCGTAGATGATAGTGATATTATCGCGTCTTGCCTTATCGCTGTAGATAAGGACGGCGTCACCGAGCTCAGCGAGAATATCCATAGTAGCGCTTTGCAGGGAGAAGTGGCCGTTCTGCATACGTGAGAAATCGAGGAGTTCCTCGACCATCTGTGAGAGGCGTTCGGTCTCATTGACGATAACGCCGATACCTTTTTTCATAGTATCCGGGTTTTCGCCGCCATCGACCATCATAGTCTCGGCCCAGCCCTTGATAGCGGTAAGGGGGGTTCTCAGCTCATGGGAAACGGAGGAGATGAACTCATTTTTCATAGCCTCGGCGTTAGAGAGCTCATCAGCCATATGGTTGATAGCTGTACACAGGTCGCCGATCTCATCGTCGCTGTTATTCTGGATACGGACGGAGAAATCGCCCATAGCGAATTTACGTGCTATGCCGCTGATCTGTCTGATAGGCCGGACGATAGAGCCGGCGAAGTACAGACCGGTGACGACGATAATGAGGATAATAGCGGAGCAAATGACAGATACAGCGATGATATAGCCTTTAATGGTATTATCGATCTCAGTGAGGGAAGTAACCATACGGACGGAGTTGAACTCGCTGTTGAAGGAAGAGATAGGGACAGACACCGCGAGGATCTTCTCGCCGCTTGAGAGTCTGCCGGTCCATGAGCCCTCGCCCTTGACCATAGCGTCCTCATAGTCCGGCATTACCGAGTCATCGTCCGGAGAGAAGCCGGAAGAAGTGAGGACGATCCTGCCCTTTGAGTTGATAGCCATAAGTTCGATCTTATCCTTCTCGTTGAAATTTTCGAGAGTATTTCTCATTTCGGCGGAGAAGTTAGAAGCGTTATCCTGAGAATGGATACTGAGAACGCTGACCACGGCATTGATCTTGGAAACGAGGTACTGTTTAGCGGAGCTGTAGAAATAGCTGTGGACCGCATAAACGACGATCATTTCGATGACGAGGAGAGCGAGGATAATAACGCCGAGGTTATTGATTATCCAGCGTTTGGTGATACTTTTTTTAGCCATTACTGAGTATCATTCCATTTATAGCCATAGCCCCAGATAGTGATGATATACTTAGGGCTTGAAGGTTCTTCCTCGATCTTCATGCGGATGCGTCTGATATTGACATCGACGATCTTATCGTCGCCGTAGTAGCTTTCGCCCCAGATATGGTTAAGGATACTTGCGCGGTCGAGGGCGGTATTTTTATTATTCATAAAGAATTCGAGGATCTGGTATTCGACCTGAGTGAGCTCAATAGGAGCGCCGTCCTTAGTGACGGTGCGGCTTTTGAGGTTAAGGACGAATGGGCCGGACTCGATAACTGACTGTTTCTCGTTTTTGATGAAGCTCATACACACGCGGCGGTAAATAGCGTCAACGCGGGCGGTGAATTCGGAGGGGGAGAAAGGCTTGGTGATATAGTCATCAGCGCCGAGCATAAGACCGCTGACCTTATCCATCTCCTGAGTTTTGGCAGTAAGCATGATAATGCCGATAGTAGAGCTTTTCTCGCGGATTTTCTTACACACGGTAAAGCCGTCGATACCGGGCATCATAATATCGAGGACGACAATATCGAAGTTACCGTGTTCAGCCTCAAAGGTTTTGAGAGCCGCCTCACCGCAGTTGACATCGACCACTTCATAGCCGGCGCGTTTGAGGTTGATAACGACGAATTCGCGGATAGTATCCTCGTCCTCGCAGATAAGAATGCGTTTCATACAGAGAATCACTCCTTTATGCAGAAAAAGTAGTAAAAGATCATTCCTTGAAGCGGAAGCCGACAGCGACATCGCCGGAAGTAATAGAAAGGCCGTCAGCGTGTTCACCGGACTGGGGGATATAGGCAAGGAAAGCGGAATCGCCCTTAGTATGCAGGAGCATATAGCCGGTAGAAAGTCTGTCCTCGCGGGAAGCGGCGTCATCGGCGTGACATATGCGCATAAGTTCGCGGCCGCGTTTGCCGTCGGAGATGGCATGGAAGGCGAGTTCGTTGCTGATGGGGTCGCGTCTGACGATGACTTTATTGCGCCATTTTTCGGGGAATATGAAGATAAAGCCGTCGCTGACGCTGTAATATGAGGTATATTTTCTTTCGAGAGTACCGTTTTTGCCGAGGTTCATCCAGTTAGTGAGCATCATCTGTTCGCTTTCGGAGAGTTCCTCTGAGCTGGAGGAGTCGTCCTGAACGGGGACATCGGGAATGCCGTCGTTATCGATGTCGAAGGTATTCCAGCCGGAGGGTCTGCGTGTAGCGAGGGAGGCTTCCGGGGTAGCGAAGACCTTTTTGAGGCCTGAGCTGTGCAT
>CADBNS010000132.1 GCA_902796065.1 Ruminococcus flavefaciens | reverse complement strand
ATCTGCGTCAGAAAAACTTGAAATGCGAAAGCCCTTCAAGGATTTTTAACGCAGTCACCGGCAAAATTTGACGAAAAGACGTGCATGAATCCCTATGTGGACAGGTTCTAACCTTACATAATTGTAATGCACCGTAATAATAAAATAAGGACTTCTGATCGCAGACGGTGTATAATAAGATCATGGAAACGGGGACAGACCACAAAAGAAAAACAAATACCGAAAGGAAGTATTTATTATGAAAAAGTCAGAAAAGATCTTATTTGCAGCATTCAAGGTTATCTACATCATCAGCGTTGTTGCTTTTGCTGTCACTTATTTTTCAGAGCTGTTCAGTTCTACAGCAACATACAGCAGCATTTCTGCTTTCGACTGGCTTGCACTGGCAGTAATGACATTTGCATTCGCATATATCGAAGAAAAAGAGCACTGCTTAAAAAAGTTCCTCTCTGAAAACAACTGATTTTATCCGCAGGCGGCAGTATTGCCGCCTTGTTGCATTATACGCACTGTTGTGTTATAATTAATAAAACACATTGGAGGCGCATTATGAACGCAAAAGAATTTCTGAACATACTCCATACCGCAGAACGACTGAAGGATACGCCCCGCCACTGCACTACATCACGTCGCAGGACAGAAAGTGTAGCTGAACACAGCTGGAGAATATCACTGATGGCTATGCTGCTGCGACATGAGTTCCCCGACGCTGATATTGACAGGGTAGTGGATATGTGTCTGATACACGATCTGGGCGAGTGCTTCACGGGAGATATTCCCACTTTCCGCAAGACCGATAACGACCGCAGCAGGGAGGACGCGATGCTAAGCAGCTGGCTCAGCTCTCTGCCGGACGAAATATCTGCCGGCCTTGCTGCCTTGTTCGATGAAATGAACGCTCAGAAAACTACCGAGGCTAAGATATTCAAGGCGCTTGACAAGCTGGAGGCTTTGATACAGCACAATGAGTCACCGCTGGATACGTGGTCGGAGAATGAGTATGAACTGAACAAGGTCTATGCTTTCGATGCTGTAGGTTTCTCAGACTGGCTCACACAGCTGCGGAAGGAGATACTTAATGAAACTATGTCCAAACTGAGTACGGAAACACAGGAGTGATAGTATGTCAATTGAAAACGGCGAATGGGTTATGCGCGGACTCGGCTGGAACGATCCGCTGAGGATTCGCAGCGCTGATGAGCTGATCGGATATATTAATGAAGTGGGTTTCCTGCCGCTGTTCGGTAATGAGATAGCCGGATTCTCAGCCGAGGAGCACGTTTCTCCGGATTACTGGTGGACCGGCAACCGTGAACAGGATCCCTGGGAGTGGCGCGAGATCATAGCTGCCGGTCATAAGGCGGTCTATGGCAAGTTTTTCGATAAGAAAGCCGGCTTCATAAGTCTGGAATGGCTGCCGCTTTTCGCCAACTACAGGCGCGATGGCTATGATTTTGACTCGGCATGGGAGGATAGCCGGGTAAGCCGGCGTGAAAAGCTGATAATGGACGTTCTTACCGATACAAATACCGAGGGCGATATAGTCTGGTCTGACAAGCAGATACTCTCCACCGAACTGAAACAGCTTGCCGGATTCGGCAAGGGCGGAGAGAAGAATTTCCCCGGTATCACCACCGAATTGATGATGAAGACCTATCTTGTTACTGCGGATTTCCGCAGAAGGGTCAACAAGAAGGGTGCGGAGTACGGTATGGCGGTGTCAGTACTGCTTCCGCCGGAGGCTATATGGGGCTATGATATGGTATCTGCGGCATATAGCGAAAGTCCCCGTGATTCGTGGAGGCGTATAGCTGACAGAGTACGTGAACTTTTCCCTGATGCCGGAGATACGGCTATTACAAGGATCATCGGAAAAGAACCGGAGATGTAGGATATGAAGATATTTATAGATGCGGACGGATGTCCGGTAGTGGATATTGCTGTGCGGATTGCCGGAAAAGCAGGTATCAGCTGTACGATAATATGCGATACATCACATTCGATACTGCGTGACGGTGCTGAGACTATCATCGTGGACAAGGGCGCTGACAGCGCAGACTACAGGCTTGTCAACCTTGTAAGCGCCGGTGATATTGCCATAACTCAGGATTACGGACTTGCTGCGATGTGCCTGAGCAAAAATGCCATTGTTATCAATCAGGACGGAAAGCAGTACACTCCGGAAAATATCTCCGGACTGCTTGAATTCCGCGCAGTATCTGCAAAGATACGACGCAGCGGAGGTCGTACCAAAGGCTTGCCAAAGCGCACTCAGCAACAGAATAAGGACTTTGAACAGTCACTTATAAGAATAATAGGAGGACAACAATGAAAATACTTAACCTTCATGGATTCATGGGCGAGGCTGATAATAAAAACTGCCGTGCTCTTCGCAGTTCAGTGCCGGAGGAGGATATTATCTCTCCGGAGCTGAAATACAAGGAGATCGCTCCGGACAAGCTACTTGACCAGCTTGCTGCTATGATAGATACTGACGATGTACTATTTGTGGGTCAGAGCCTCGGCGGCTGGTATGCGGATAAGCTCAGCCGGCGTTTCAAAAGACCGTGTATACTCACTAATCCGTGCTATTTCCCCCATGATCTGAAACTCATTACTGAATCCGGCATCAAGGAGGAGTTCGTGGAGATGTACCGCGCACTTTCCGAATCCGGCTGCAATGACCGCGCTTATACACTGTGCAGCGACCACGACATGATCCTTCCTGATAATTACGGCGCGTGCTGCACTCATTCGCATATGGTGACCCGGGTCCAAGGCAGTCACAGTACGATACAGGATCTGGACGTACACCTGTCAGCAATGCTCACTGAGATAAACAGTGATCGTCTGCTGATGTTCACCGGCAGAGGTGCGGCTTTTGCCGACGAGCATAACTCAGCGTTCTTCGCTCAGAATAACGAACTGGTGCTCATTGACTGTCCTGCAACTGCCTACCAGAAAATAAAGAAAATGAACTGGCAGCAGTACGATAATATCTACATTCTCATTACCCATACCCACGGCGACCATTGCGGCGGTGTCGGTACTATGCTGCAGCACGTATGGTTCGTCAGCGGAATGAAGAAGAAGGTCACCATTGTTGCGCCTTCCGGGGAGGTCAGAGATGATTTGCTGATGCTGCTGACGCGCATTGAGGGCTGCGAAAGGGAATGGTTCGATATTATCACCGCTGATGAGCTGAAAAAAGACTGGTTCAGGACGGCTGTTCCCACAACTCATGTTAAGCCGCTTGAGGGCAGATGCTTTGGGTATCAGCTGGAAATACAGGGTAAAAATGCTATATATACCGGCGATACCGCAACTCTGGATCCGTTTATCCCGCTGCTGGAAAATGGTTCGTTCCTGTATACCGAGGCTGCGTACTATAAAAGCGGTGTTCACCTGTATCTTGCGGATACTATGCCGGAGCTGATACGGCTTACGGAAAACGGCATCCGCGTGTATCTCATGCACCTTGATGCAGAAGCTGAGATCAGGAATATGGTGAAGGATACTCCGCTGAGACTGGCTGAGCTTATATGATCAGACCGGACTGTACTTCAGTACAGTCCGGTCTTGTATTACTCCGCAATGATCGTCTGCTGTGCCTTGCACTGCTTCTCTCTTTCGTTTATCAGAAGGTAAGCACATGACATGATCAGGAGTGCTGTCCAGTCTGATGAGGTCACTCTGCAATATACAGCGTCCGGATCAAACAGATCTGCAAAATATACTGCAAATGCAGCGATATTGGAAACAAAATAGATAACCTTGAATACTGTGTAGAGGATCTTTTCTGACTTTTTCATAATAAATACTTCCTTTCGGTATTGTTTTTTATTTCCGGGGTTTTCCCCGTTTCCATGATCTTATTATACACCGTCTGCGATCAGAAGTCCTTATTCTATTATTACGGTGCATTACAATTGTGTAAGGTTTATGTTATTTTTGCTTGATGAATTGGAAGGATTATGGTATAATGGTGAGGTACGAAAAAGAGCGAGATATGATTCTTCAGGAGGCGTTTTATGAAAGACTTTCCGCTGTTTATGAAAAACCAATTGAACCATATT
>CADBNS010000131.1 GCA_902796065.1 Ruminococcus flavefaciens | reverse complement strand
GGCGCATCTTCAGCACAATCTTTGTGCGGTATTGCCTCAAGTTTTTCTGACGCAGATATATTTTCTTTATGTTGAGCATTGGTTGGCAAAGTTTAGTCGGGGAAGCAATAATATTACAGTTCAGTACCGCCCCACTCAACGACTGTGAATCCTTTACGCTCAAAGGTATCAAGCTGCTGGGGTTCGATCTCAACTGCACTGTCCAGCGGCAAATATGCCATAAATACGCGGCACAGACTGTCCGGCTCAGGAGTTATGCTCAGCTTTGCGGAGTCTGTATATGCCTTGCCCTGGAATGTAATGAGATTATACGCATTATGCTCCATTCTCGGCAGCCAGTAAACTATGAACTCATTCATCTCATCCTCAGTCAGTCCCATATATGTCAGCTTTTCTCTGAGGAAGCTCTCTGTATCTTCTCCTGATACGCAGAATCCTCTTGACAGATCAAATTCTGTGCGGTTGTTCACGCTGTCCCAGAACAGGTATCTGTGGTGAGTACCGTCGGACTTGTTGGTAAGTCTGCCGTCGGGGTAAGCGGTAACGTCCCAGCCGTTGTTGTATCTTGGGTAGGTGGTGGAAAGCTCAGACTCAGTGAGTTCAAGCTCCACATGAACATCGGTCTCCTTTTCCGGATACAGGTAGATGACAGGCTTATCGATCTGTTCACCTATCTCTTTGATATTGTAGGAGCCGTTTTCATCAAATATCGGTATCCAGCCGTATGTACCTCTGTATGATACATACATCCATTCCTTGTTGTCGCTGTTGTAGCCAAGTTCATAAATATAATAATTGTTCTCTACCGGACATATTGTGTCATATTCTTCTCCGGGTCCTGTATACAGCATGGTATCACTCTTGACAGCAATGGCACCATTATGACCTACGCTGACCTCCGGCATCACAACCACAGGATTGCGTTGGCACAGCTCTTCTCTCAGTAAACAGAGATCGAACATATTGATCCGGTTATCGAGGCAGAGGTCCGCTGCCCGCCATTCACTGATCTTTACATCTGTATATCCTGCAAGCCATTCCTGCAGAAGGATATAGTCAGATACAGTAACGTTCCGGTCGCCGTTCAGATCGCCTGTTGCACGCCATTTCAGCCAGCAGTTCACCGCGATACATTCGTCTTCCTGGCTGGTCACTTCAATTTTGTCTATTTCATATGTGCCGTAAGGTGAACTTGTATAGATCTCATCGATCCATTCCGGCTCAAAGACCTTCAATGAATCAATAGTGCAGGGATTTGATGTGATGTCAAACCGCTGAGCTCTGTACAGAGGATAATTCTTTCTCTTCAATAGGAAAGGCTCATCACCGGTCATGAATTCCACAGGCTTACCGGTAGTCTTATCCATGAATGTTATAACGGTGGTACCATGACTTCCGGGAGTAACGTCAACTACGGACGAGCAGTTGTCCTTTATCTCGAACATACCTCTGACAAACCGTGACATATCAGATTTACCCGCGTGTGTTCTGACATCCCATGTAATCTCAGCATCTCCGTCAGCTGTGGGATTGTAGAGATATGCTTTGCTTACGGGTTCACCGTACTGAGGCAACAGCTCAAAGCGATTACAGTCAGATACCCTGCACTGCTCCAGTTTTCCTTTTCCGTTCTGTTCCTCTGTCAAGGTCTCACCTGCGGAATAGTTGACAGATGTCAGGTACACAACATAGTTATCCCTTACAGATAACGGACCGTATTCATCGTAATAATCAATGTATTCCACATTACAGTCAGGCAGCCAGCTGTTGACATCAGTCTCAATGGTAGTGCCGTCCGGATTCTCGAAGCTGTACTCCGCAGTTTCCATGAACGCATCGCCGCACTTTTCAAATAAATTGATATTAAGGTCAAGTCCCTCAAGTACGCGGAACATATCAACCTCGAATACGAACTGGTCATCGCTGGCAGAGTAGTCCTCAAAGAAGCTGTAATCGAATGATCTCAGACCAAGACTGTCGCAGTAGGATTCGTAATTTGCGACGGCAAACAGATCCTCCGGATCAGGCTTTTCCGGTATTTCGACCTCCAGCACCCTTGTTCCGGTGGAGGCAGGAGTATTGACGTATTCCATGCTTCCGGAAATGGTCAGCTCATAATCGTCCCTCTTGTTTTTCAGCATGGGACGTACAACGCAGATATAGTTATCCGAAAGCCAGCACTGTCCGTGCAGATTGTAAAAATACATGGCATCGCTGAATGTCAGCGGAGTCCAGTCCGGCAGACGGCCAATAACTGAATCAAGTCCACTCTTTTCGGCAGCCTGTGCCGGTGGCATAGCAGTTGCAGGAATGAGCATCATACCTGCGGTGAGAAGTGCGGTGATTTTGTTCTTCATACTTTTTTCCTCCGTTCTGTTTGATTATTTATGTTATTTGTATTTGAATACCTTTTCTTGAGCTGCTGATTCATCAGTGCGGCGTGTTTTCTGTCCACGAGGTAGTGCACCATGCTTGTGAACAGGTAGATGAACACGACTGCGAAAAAAGTAGCCGTTACTGTCTTCGGACTGATGCTGCACCAGCCGAATGCATTCAGCAGTATCAGCGTAATGGCGAATATCAGCAGAAAGTGGACTATCCACAGCACCAGTGACACCTTTGTGCTTCTGGTGTCAAAGCATATGAGTACCGCAGTAGGCAGGGCGGTAATGAGTCCGCTGAGAAGGATCTCCCACAGTATCACGCTTTCCATCTGCTGTCCGGAAACGGTCAGGAATATAGCGGCTGTGATGAGAACAGCGGTGGTGATGTCCACGAAATAATGAAGAAATGAGATAAAAAATTCCTTTACCATCATTCGACCTCCTCTATGCCAAGTTTGACCTTCAGACTATGTACGTACTGCCGTGATATTATGATCTTCTCACCGTTTTTCAAATGCGCCTCCAGCTTGCCGCTGAACAGGGGAGAGAGATACTCTATCTTTTCCATATTAACTATCATTGATTTTGAACACCGTACAAAATCCAGCGGACCTAAAAGCTCCTCAAGCTCATACAGCTTGTATTTGACCTCATATACATCGGAGCGGTAATATGCAAAAACGCGGTTCTCATTTGCTTCAAAATAGTATATGTCCTGATAATTCAGACGCACTATCTTGTCATCAAGATAACCTGTCAGATCAGTTTTTGCAGTCTGGAATGACAGCAGCAGGGATATAAGCCGTTGGTCGGGGGATGCGCACCTGACGATAACAACGTCCTCATCGTCAGGCTGAGGGGATTCGATAATAATTCTCATGATCAGCCTCCGCTTGGTTAGTTATTTGGTATGTACGCTGGGAAGAAAGGTATCAGATAAACAGTGAGTCTCCATGTCTGAGCTTGTGAACGGCTGTAAGTTCTCCAAGATATTTTTCTGTCTCTGTGGTATCCGTCTCTGTACTGAACGGCGGAAAAGTGTCGTCATAATGCGTCAGCAGTACAGCCTTCGGACTGAGCCTGCGGTATATCTCCGCCACCGGACCGGACATATCATCGGTGCCCTGATAAGGGAAGAATACTATATCCGCATCTCTGGGATAGTCGGTATCAGGTGCAAGAGCAAGGCTGCCAAGAACCAGTATCCGTTTGCCGTATGCTTCGATGAGATAGCAGAGAGTCTCCTTTTTTTCAAGGCAGGAGGCGAATCTCAGCAGCTTTCTGACGATGCCTCTGCGGTATTTCCATACCCGCCGGTAGAACAGCTTTTTCAGTATCTTCGGAGCGCCAAGTCTGATATGCGCCCCTTTGATCGCGTTTATCCGGAACTGTCCGATATGCAGTACCGATCCTGCACGGATCAGGCGGAGCTCACTCCGGCTGACGCCCTTTCTGAGGAGTGTGAGGTATGGAGCACGGGTGCAGTATACTTTGCATCCCGGACGTACTATCCTGCTGATACTGCCGATATGGTCGTAATGTCCGTGGGAGATGAGTATATGTGAGCAGCCCTCAAAGGCATCTGCCGGCACCTTCACATGACTGTCCGGAAAGGGAAAGAACGGGTCTATCAGCAGCTCGGAACTGCCTGCGCAGATGCGCACGGAAGCTGTACCGTACCATGTGATCTGTATTCTGTTTTTGTCCATATATGCTCAGCTCTTTCAGGGAATCCATAGTGTTCTTACTAAGATAAGGTGCAGATCACCGTACAATAATGCGGCTGCACTATTACTATTATAAATATAATAACACACTGACCGGCGGCTTGTCAATGCAGCTTACACCGTAAAAATTGCAACTTACCTGCTTTTCTTGCAGTCAGACAGCAGATGCGGTACGACAGGCTAACAGTTTACCCCAGTATTCTGGCATTTTACAGACTAAAGGCAACACCGCACAAAGACCGCCTGACGTCTTTGTACTGAATCTGCTTGGATATTTTCCGTCATCTTGCACAGAAATCCCTTGATATACGTCAGTATGCCTGCGGAATTTCTATACAATCTGACGAAAAATCTCACGGCGCATCTTCAGC
>CADBNS010000130.1 GCA_902796065.1 Ruminococcus flavefaciens | reverse complement strand
GGCGACAGCCCATCGGCGGATTTTTGCCTTGTCACCGACAAAATTATGCCTGAAAATCCGTACATTCACCCTATGTGGACAGGTTCTGAAAAATAATCACATTATGTGATAATAACACAAACAGCCCTGAAGCTCCACTGCTTCAGGGCTGTTTTTTATAGTGCCGAAGACGGGACTTGAACCCGTACGAGATCGCTCCCGGCAGATTTTGAGTCTGCTGTGTCTGCCATTCCACCACTTCGGCAAAGTAACGTAAATATTATATCATTAATCCGCATTTTTGTCAAGCAGCAAATAGTATAAAAAATCTTTCCACTCCTGCATTGCGGAACTGCTAATGAATAGCACAGAAAAATGCCCCGAAATGACCATCTCAAATCACTTCGGGGCTTGATCTATGTCCGGAGAGTAATCAGCTCTCCCATTTTTTTATTCGACGTTGATTATGAATCTGAACGATACTCGTCTGCTTGCTGACATATTTATGCTGCCATCATCTTTGTATATGGGCATATCATAAGAACGTCCGACTGCCTGCGTGATCTGCGAAAGCTTATCAAGCGTCTCATCATCAATGCCTGTATCACTGCTAAGGCAATAATCCTTGACACTGTTTGCGCGGCGCTCTGAAAGTCCCATATTGTATTCGTAGCTTCCGCTTGAATCAGTATGGCCTTCGATCTCTACCGACTTGATAAAGCCCTCATACTTCTCGTTGAATATTACTGATGTATACTCCCTGATGAAGCTGTTAAGGAGCTCTTTACCTTCGTCAGATATTGATGAGCCGTCAGACGGGAAGAGAACGATCGAATCAAGTGCTACCTCTCCGGTATCCCTGTTTACAGCTGCATTTATGCCGGCTGAACGGAATGCTTCTTCCAGATCAGTGTATAGCTCATCATTCTTGCTGACGATCTCTTCGATGTCTTCTATGTCCATTTCCTGGAGCTTTTCTGCATCGCCTACACTCATGTTCGCTGTTACGTTCTGAGTGTACAGATTCCATGAACGCGATGTATAGTAGTAGCTTTGTTTTCCGTCAGTAAAGATTATTCCGTCGTCATCACAGTAGAAGTATGCTGCCTGCAGCAGATTTGTGCCTGTAAAGCCGTCATACCACCTTATTCGCGCAAGACCGCTGGGATCAAGCTCGATCGATGCATCGTTTATCTCCTTGCCATTGACGCGCATTCTGCTCTCTTCTTCTGTAAAGCTCAGCATTTCGATCTTATTTATCATCTCTGAACCGTACTTTATCGTGCTCTCGTACATATGCGGACCCGATCCGTTGAAGAGATCCTCTGCGTGTAATGTTACTGACTTTCCTCCGTTTGTGAGTGTCAGATCTATACCGTCAAATTCAAATGTGTATTTGATTGCTTTGCCTGTAAATTCATAATCAAGCTGGCTTGCATCTGCGTCATAAGAAAATTTCTTTACCGGATTCAGTGACAATGTATTGCCGCGGACCGAAAATGAGGCCTGCACTGCCTGTTTCTTTCCGTCCTCTGAACAGTAATAAAGATTCATGAAATTATGACCCTGGAGATAATTCATTGCTGTAACGTTTGAATGCGGTCCTGCCTCTATCCTGTATGGAAGCGATGTGACCGGTACATCAAAGGAACTGAGATCCATATAATCCATTTCCTTGACGAATTCAGCTGCTTTCTCTTCAGAAAGCTCGTTTCCTTTTGTGCCTTCAAGAGTATACTTGCCAAATAACATCTCATTGGTGTATTCAACATTTTTGTATGCTTCTGCCGGATCCTCAGTAAGTATCGTCGTTACATCGGCTTTTATATCCGACAGTGACGGCTTCTTTGCTGTGGTAGGCTGCACCTCTGATGTGCCCGCATCCGCGACTGGTTCTGATGGTATGTCTGGTGAAGATGAGCAGCCCGACATCATCAGCAGAGCCGGGATCATTGTAAGGGACAGTATTTTTCTGATGCTCATATGTTCCTGCCTTTCGGAGTTCATCACAGACTGTCTACTGTATAAACTGCATTACCGCCGTTTCTCTTGACTTCGTGAAGAACATTATCCATTTTGATCAGAAGCGAATCAACATTAAGGCTGTCGTTAGGAAGGTATCTGTAAACGCTTCCTGATGCTGTTGTCTGTACATTGATTCCAAGTACGTCATATGTCTCAGACATTACGACACGGACCTTATCTGCGATCCTCTGTGCGTGTGTATCCGGTACTTCCTTGTTGAATACGAAGCAGAACTCGTTGCCTGCGATATTGTAGATCTCTGCAATATCATCAAACTCTTCCTTGAGTCTTGTTGCAACTGCGGAGAGATACTCATCGCCGAAGCCGTAGCCGTATGTATCATTGATCATACGGAAGTTGTCCATATCAAGAACTGCAATTGTGAACTGATCGGACTCCAGTCTGTCGGAAATGTCCTCCTCAAGCGCATATCTGTTCTTCATACCTGTAAGGAGGTTGTTGAGTGTAAGGTCCTCCATCTTCTGAGCTGTCTGCTCAATCCTTCTGCCGGCAACCTTCAGCTGTGAGTTCTGCTCTGCGATAGCCTCTTCCGCCAGTCTTGCTCTTCTTGCTGCGAACCAGATTCCTGCGAGACCGCCTGCAAGTGCAAGTATAAGGATAGCTACGGCTGCATAGTAATCGTATGCTCTCTGTGCAATGTTCTTATTACCGTTTGCAGCACCAATTGCGATGGTGTTTGCAAGTCCCTCAGCAACCTTCTTCTGTGTAGGAAGAATCTGCTTCTCATAAAGGCTTCTTGCTTCGTCTGTATTGGCTGCGTTAACCAGCTTGGAAAGATTTGCCTTGATTACATCGTTCTCAAAGTA
The DNA here is from genome assembly GCA_902796065.1 of Ruminococcus flavefaciens. Taxonomy (GTDB): domain Bacteria; phylum Bacillota; class Clostridia; order Oscillospirales; family Ruminococcaceae; genus Ruminococcus; species Ruminococcus flavefaciens_X. The sequence goes on along the minus strand of CADBNS010000130.1, from coordinate 1,943 downwards.
GTTCATCAGTTCCTTTGTCTCTTCATAACGTCTCATTTCAAGATCAGAGTGTCCGGGAACGTGCTCATATGCAGCCATGTTGCCGTTGATAGTAGCAAACTGCTGCTCGATGTCTTTAGCAAGGTTCTCTTCAAGTGTGTCCTCTGTGTTTGCAACTGTGTCGTCGTCGATATGTGCAACGAGTCTTAATACGTCCTCATTGATGAAGAGCGTTGCATCGTTGATCTCACTGAAAAGCTCGACTGATGCGATCGTGTTGAAGAACAGTGATCTGGTCGAAAAGAATATAGCACTTACCATTGCAATACTGATCGCGATTACTGCAGCAAGCAGTATCGCTGCCAGTCTATATACAAAAAACGATGATTTTTTGTTAGCCATTATATTATCCTCCTTATTTTCCTAACGGGTATATCAGTTTCTGAACGTATGGACTGTTGATATTTTCACTATTAACAAAAGTAGCTCCTGTGTCGAACATCGGGTCAACGAATGAACCGCCTGCGATCTTCATCGCAAATGTTACGCCGTTATAGCCCATTGTGTACGGATCCTGAACGATAGTACCGTCAAGTGTGCCGTCCTCGATGCACTTGATAAGCTGGAACGGGCAGTCGAAGCCGACTACCTGCACCTGATCCTGTGCGTGCATTTCCTCGATTCCCTGACATACGCCGATAGTTGCAGGCTCATTGGTAGAATAGATGAGCTTGAGATCAGGATGCTCACTTATGAGCTTCATTGTCTCTTCCTTAGCGCGCTCCTGTACGCCGCCGCAGTAGATATTCTCTATTATGCGGATTCCGTCAGGCTCTGGCTCCTTCTTGTCATCAGCCTCATCTGCATTCTCGTCATCGGTATTCTCATCGGTCTGGGCAGTGTCTTCAGGCTGTGCCTCTTCTCTGCCTGCCTTGAGTTCCTCGGTGCTTCCTTCTGCAATGAGTTCCTCGATGGTCTTACCTGTCAGCTCAACTGTAAAGCCGTTGATACGGGTAGTTGTCTGCATCTCTTCAGAGTGGTTGATGATAGCGATCTTACCCTTGCCGCCGATAATGTCACGGGCGTGCATCGCTGCGATAGCTCCCGCTGAATCGTTGTTGGTCGTTACCTTAGCCTTGACATTCGCGAAGCTTGTGTCGGAATCGATGGTAAGTATCGGAACTCCGGCCTTATCAGCAGCCTCAAGTGCATCATTGATGGCATCATAGGAAATAGGAGCGATAACGATCGCGTTAGCACCATCTGCTACAGCCTGATTTACAAGCTCTTTCTGGCTGTCAACTACTGACTGACCTGACGGTGCGCTGAACGACGTTCTTACATTCATTTCCTCGCCTGCTTCATCAGAACCCTTCTTTACTGTATCCCAGTAATCTGAATTGGAGCCCTTTGCGATGACTGCAACATAAAGACGATCATCAACTTCTTCCTTTCCCTCGCCGCAGCCCAGCGACATCGCCAAAGACGCAATTGCAGCGGTAAAAGCTAAACTTCTGAAAAGTTTCTTTCCTTTCATTTGTAAAAAACCTCCCTTATGATAAATTGACCTCTGAAAGCTGCCAAAAGGGGGAGCAGCAAACGGGCCTTATACTCTCCTGCAGCTTACGCTGCGCGGCGTTTGAACGCCAAGTATATATGCTTTCATGCTTTTCCGGTAACACATATATACTGTACATCTTTATTGTATCACATTATTACTAAAAACGCAAGAGCTAAATTTTATACAATTCGCAAAAAACAGCAATTAAATTACATATTTTTTTGTTGAAACACAACACTTTTATCAGTATCATTGGATTCAAGGGCAAAAAATGCGCAAAATGCCCAAATATGGCATAGAATAAAGAGATATGGCCCTTGCATTATATAATTAATTTGATTAATGAATTTTTCTTGACATTTTTGCGATAAAGTGTTATACTTAAAGAGTAAATAAAATCAGG
>CADBNS010000129.1 GCA_902796065.1 Ruminococcus flavefaciens | reverse complement strand
TGTATGAATGAAAGTGCAAGAAAGATCATATCCCATGCAGCTAAGAATGAATCGGAAAATATTCCCATCGATGAGCTTTCAAGCTATATGGGAGCTTATACACGGTATTATGTGATGTTTGAAGATCTCCCTGACTTTATGATGCGTGACGCTGAGCTTTATCAGGTGAATTCCGATCTGGATCCTGATTTTCCGGATAATTTCTCAATGTCGGCTATCGTTGATAAGAATGGTGATATTATCGCTTCGAGCCGCTCAAAGCTCACTTCTATCTTTCTTTTCGGCAAGGGCGATGAGGATAACGGCTGGTATGCCTGTGATCCCCAGAAGCTTGATCTTCCCGAGGTCAGGCAGTTATACGCCGACTATTCCGCGCTGATTGACAGCGTAAATAACGGACATTACCGGTTTGTGCAGTTTGTTATCAACAGCGCTTATGTGGATAAGACTACCCACAGTTTTATCCCTCATGACGCTGAGATGATTCTGAATACTTACGTTGATGACGATTATTCAAAGGAGCTTGTTGTAACAGAACAGGTCGGTACAAAACACGTTTCTATTACGCTGAATGATGACAGGTATGAGCTCGTTACTTTCCATACGGAGCGCGATGTGTACCCAAGAACGATGTTAGGTTTCATGTATGGTACTGCATGGAATGAATTCGACAGCAATGTGTCCAAAGTCAGTGAATTCTCAAAGGGCACTTTGAGGCGGACCGGAGGCTGGTTCGGGGATTATGAGAGTCAGGAAATGGAACTGCTTATGCCGGTTTATGTGAACGGTGAAGAATGCAGTCTGAATATGTACTATAACTTCGTCGCAAAGGGTACTATCGTGGAAAAGTTTTACTGGCTTGGAGTAATTGCTTTCGGAGTATTGGCTGTATTGCTGGCATTATTGTGGGCGTGGCAGGAAAATGTGCGCAATAAGGCACGGTATGCATTCGAGGACTATCAGCGCGACCTCACTGACCACCTCGCCCATGACATCAAAACTCCGCTTATGGCTATCAGCGGCTATGCGGAAAATGTCCTGAACGGAAAGCTAAATGAGACCGAACAGACGGAATATCTGAACGCTATTCTGGATAACGTTTCCTTTACGGATTCCCTCATCAGCCGAACGCTGTACCTTAATCATATGGAGGAGAATCACTCAGCTGAAAAATCGGTGATACAGCTTAATGAGCTGACGGAGGAGATACTCAGTAAATACACTCTGCTGCTCCATGAGAAAAAAATAGTCTACAGCGTCAGCGGGAATGCGGAGATACGGGCGGATAAGACCGCTATGGAGACTGTTATCGAAAACATTATCTCCAATGCAGTCAAGTATACTCCGGAGGACGGTTCGCTTAAGATCGTCATCGACAAAAAACATATGACCATTACCAATACAGCTGTCGGAAAGGTCGATACCAAAGACCTCATGCGTCCTTTTGTCCGCGGAGATCATGCGAGAAGCAACGTCAGCGGAAATGGTCTTGGTCTGGCTATCGCACACAGAGCAGCTGCCGCAAACGGCTTTAAGCTATCCGTTTCATCTTCTGATTCGGAGTTCATAACAGAGCTGAGATTCTGAGTGGTCATCTGCTATGAATGCCGTCCTATATCATATTGTTTTTGTTGAACATAAAAAGATCGCCCTTTATTCATGGGCGATCTTTATTGTTTATATCTCCGACACACCAGTTTTGAGGTCAACGATCTCAGGTCTGAGAAAAGTCCCGGGTTTTAAAACGAGGGAAACGTATATCATGTATTTTGTTCCGTCAATGGATATTTCCTTGGACAGTTTATCATAGAGGTCGGATTTATCTGTGGGAAAAACATTGTTCCAACTGCCGCTGACGGTATATGTATGATCCATGTTTTCGTATTTGCGGCAGAATGCAAGCTGCTGTTCATCAGTGGTGAAGTTGAAATCGCGTTTGTCTATGAGCTCTTTCAGTTCACTGCTGAGCATACTGTAATCGATATATCCGCTGAGGTCGTTGAGTCCGCTGCAGTTTTCGTTCATGTCGTCATAAAGGTTCCGGCAGAGAAAAACGTTTCCGGAATAAACCGCTGTAACTGTAATTGCTGCTGTAAGTACTATGAATATGAGTTTTTTTATTGAACCTTTCATTGCTGTTTTAACTCCTTTTCTCAGCGTCAGTATCAGCAATGTCCCGGATGAGGGATACCCGGAACATTGCTTTTATCTCAGATGAAGCGTGTCAATTGACAGCTTCTAATCTGCTTTCAAACTCATCTGCGGTGAAGCCTGATGTTCTGATGACCATAATGCGGTCCTCATCTATTCTTCTAACGTAGTCGATGTGAGGATGCTCGAAAGCCTTGTAGCTTGTTCTGACGTAATTCTCTCCGCAAAGAGTGACTTCATCCGGTGTACTTACATCTGAAACATCAATATCAGTGAAGTTCAGGACCTCAAGCTCTGTGAATTCCATTGCGGAAAGGTCGGGATTCTCAGGGAATCTTGCCTTGGTGTCATAGAACCATACATTTATGCTCTTTACATCTTCCATGTCATTTCCGTATGATGCAGTTGCGTCTAATACTCCTGTGAGATAGCGCTGTCTCTCATCTTCATACATGAATCTGGTCGGCATCATATAGTGAGTATAGAGATCATCGCTGTTGATAAAATGTGCGGTCTCCGGAAGAGTGATCTTTATACCGGCGTAGTCGGAGGTATAAACATTCCAATCAGAAACGCCCTGTGTGAACTCTTTCTTTACGGGTGCTTCTGTCGGGACCTCAGTGGCAGCCTCGGTAACAGCCTCAGCAGCCGGCTCTGTTTCAGTCTGAACAGTCACGGAAGTCGAACTGATCCTGGTTTCGGTCTTTATCCTGTTGACTGAGGAAACACCCTTTACGCCTGATGCAAGTGAAAGAATGTATGCTGTTATCATAAAAATAATTGATGTTGTTTTCATAGTTATGAACTCCTTTGTGATTATAATATTTGATCGGCCTTTCAATAATACTATTCGCAGAAAAAACATAAACTGTCACATAAAATGGAAAATTTTTTGAAAAAATTTTTTTCAGCGGTCATCATGTAACTTACCATACCGTATATGCAACTTACTTTCGTATTTTTGCAGCTTACCTGTTTTTTGTTGACTGCGGCGGTGATGCATTGTATAATGACCTCATAAGCCGGTATGATGAAATATCCGGCTTGAATATGCCATGATAAGGAGAATGATTATGAACAGGAAGATGATCCGCAGTTTAGCAGCTGTCTGTACAGCTGCCACATTATGTTTATCGATGGGTGGGATACACTCAATTCCGGAATTTACGCCTGATACAGCTGCTGCCGTATCATTGTATTTCGGAAAACCCATTACATCCGGAGACTGCTCCGGACTGCATTACGACGATGAGGTAGCAGAGGTACAGCTCTACTACACCGTCAATAATAACGGAGCGGTCATAACCGGCTGCAAGACGACACATGATTCCACATACTTATTGATACCCAAACAGCTCGGCGGAAAGAATGTCGTTGCAGTAGCAGCCGAAGCATTCAAGGATCAGGTTAACATATCAAGGATCGAATTCTCGGGAAGTGATAAGCCGCTTTATTTCCCCTATAACTACAATGGTCAGGTCAGATATGCACGTAATGATTTTGTCGGCGGAAGTGCTGTTTCTGAAATCGGTGAAAGTGCATTTGAGGGCTGCAACAGATTGGTTAAGGTGTTTGTGGGCAGTAATGAACTGAAGGTCGGAGATTACGCATTCTATGGCTGCTCAAAGCTCTCAAATGTAGATTTCTATGACTCTGCCGGCTGTACCGGACAACATGGATTCAGTACAATAGGTAAGTATGCATTCTCATGCTGCGGTTTCGGAACATTGAGTAATCTGAACTGCACGATCATAGGCAACAACGCATTTGAAGGCTGTCCTAAGCTGACCAGTGTAAGCGTAAGTGCAGGTTCAATCGGAAAAAATGCATTTAACGAGTGTACAGCCCTGACCAAGATCAATGTTAACGCTCAGACTGTAGGAGCCAGATGCTTCCAGAAATGCTATGAGCTGAAAACTGTCAGCATTACAGCTGATTCTATCGGTGAATATTGCTTTTCAAGGTCCAAAAAAGTCAAAACGGCTTCCCTTGATGTTGTTGATATAGGCGCATATTCGTTCTCGAAGTGCGACGGACTGTCTGAGCTATACCTCTATAATACAAAGAAGATCCATGATAATGCTTTTGAATACTGCGGTGAGCTTGAGATTGTTAATTTCCCGAAATCCGTTGAGGTCATCGGCGCATTCGCTTTCTATAAGGATGTAAAGCTGAGCAATCCGCTGTACTTTTTCAGAGAAAACGGAGAAAGACTTGATATATACAGAGCTGCTTTCAATACTTCCGGTGTGGAGTACCTTGTTCTCAAGGGCGATAATATTTCTGTCCATGATTACGCTTTCTTCCAGTGTCCAATGAAGGCAGCTGTTCTGGAGGGCGATATTGATATTGATCTTTATGGTCTGGGCATGATCGACAGGGAGAATGTTGCTCCCGGATTTGTGATGTACGGCGATGCGGATTCAAATCAGTTTGCGGAGGAATATGGAATTCCCTACGTACAGGGCGTATGCAGTGATCCGTATAACAAGATAATGGAAGAAAACAAGCGGCTGTTTAACGGAGTGCGTCACTTTGAAAATAATAACGGAAGCTGCGCAGGAGTATCGATAATGCAGATGATGGCTGCTACAAATACCATCGACCTGTCCGAGATCCTTCCGGAGGGACAGAGCTTCATTGATGTGCCAGTCAACGCATGGGTCGATCATTTACCGGAATACAGCGAATTTTCAGATATGGTGAATGAGTTCCATTTAAATCAGCTGGAAAAATATATGACTCTGAATTCCCGCTTTTTCCCGACCGGCGACAATTTCAAGGGATATGCCAAGCTCACTGAATACGGTATCTCTGTTCCGGCTGTCATCAGAGTAAACAGCCATAAACACGCTATGGCGTGCTTCGGTCTGGTCAGACTGCCTGAGCCTGTTTCATTCAAAGATGCCATCAGTAATCCTGAACAGACCTATGATTATGCTTTCATAGTCTGCGAAAACGGCTATATGTTCAAGTTCGATGAGAATCAGCACCTTATCGCTCAGGGATACGATAACTGCACCAATGATAAGTGGATCGATGTTGAGGATACCTTTATATTTGTCGATTCCAACACCGGCAGATGCTATCATCAGAGGTACGATCATGTGGATAACTACACTGATGACTACTCCGTTACTACTCTTAATGGACTCTATTTTTACCCCGGTAATGCAATTTGCAGACAGTAAGGTAATACAAATTGGGCGGTTCAGTTAATGAACCGCCCTTGCCTTTATTATTTTGTACCGACCTTTGTGAATATGTACTTCTGAGTGTCATCGTTGTTTATTTTGTAGGTCCATACATTGCTGCCGTTGCGGAGAGTGCTGATCGAACCGTAGCAGTCAATGCATACTTTCTTGTTTGCTGTTGAACGGATTATGTATGTACCGTCACTGTTGTTTATGAAATCAAAGTACTCCGTTGCACAGCTGTTCTTGTCGTAGACCTGTACGTTCTGCTGACCGCCTGCCTTGACACTGTCTCCGTTTATATCAAGTACACGGTTGCTTGCCATATTGACAAGATAGTAAGCTTTCTTTGATTTATCGTATCTGAGTATCCATTTAGAGCTTGAGTTTACTTTAGAACTGAGACATACATTTGAACAATTTTTTGTTCCTGTCTCGGCGATGTAAAGATTCTTTCCCTTTGGATGTATTGTGTAGATGCCGCCTTGTATGAGCTTGTTGCCAGATGTTCCGCCTGGTATGGTCTTGTTATCAGATGCTCCGCCGGGATGCTTCCAAACGCCGGTAAATCCGCTGCCAAGAAGCTCTGAGATAGTTGCTTTTTTGTGATTGCCCCAGAATGGTCCCCAGTTGATCTTGTTGTTTGAGGAGCCAAAACACTGTCCTACATATACGTTGTTTCCTTCAATCTTCCAGATCATGGCACTGTGTGAATCATAGTCTGATCTTATAATGTCGCCAGGTTCGAGCTTGACCTTTGATGCAGTCCTGTATGCAGTCCAGCCATTGTTTACTTCGCCGTCTTTGGCATTCTTGACGTTCTTTTCAGGATATGTGCCGAATACATCAACTGCCAGCTGCCTTGCAAATGCGTAGCACTGATAACCCCCGTATTTCAGAGTGCTTGTGGTCAGCCATTGTGTACCATTCTTATACTTTGACTGAAGTGATGTAAGCTTTTGGGTGATCTGTTCACTGGTCATTGTTGTTGCAGCATTGGCAGTGATGCTCTCATCAGTAAGATTTGTGCAGTTGACCGTTGCAACTGAAAATGTTACTGCGGATGCGATAGCTGTTGCCATTACGGCGATCTTCTTGACAAAATTTAACATAGTTTTTCCTCCTTGAATTTGTTGATATTCTTTTCAGGACCATTTGTTTTGTCCATGAATATATGATATCACACACCGGAGATCAAGTCAATTTGGGAAAAAGCGGATACATCAGGATTTATTATAGGACAGGCAGGGGGGACTCCTGGGGAAAAGAGGGGGAAATTATCATGATTCCATCCACTTGATGATTGAAGGCATCTCTGAAACGTCTACCACAACTTTATCATAATTAGCCGGATTTTTGACAAATAATACTATTGAATCTGCTTCTGCTTTTGATATATACGGTGTATTCACCGGTATAATTATTATGTCGCCATCTGTATGCGTTTCGGATTTTTTTGAGTTGATGTCCATAATATATATGGTTCCCTTTAATACATATATTATATCTTCCGTGGTTGTATGATAATGCGGCTCGTCGCAACGCTTTTCGTCATACATTGTAATTCCGACTTCAAGTGAGTCTGTTCTGAAAAAAGGGAGCTTCTGTGCTTTTTTTAGGTTTCCGCATAGATATTGACGTTTTTCAGTCTTCAGTGCTGATATTATTTCATTTCCGTTCAGTGAAAATATTTTTTTCATTAGTATTCACCATTTTCTATCTTTTCGATTATTTCCTTGTATTCATTTTCTATCTTGCTGTCTGTTATTACTCTTCTGCTGTTATTTAGAATGTCCTGTATGTTTGTGTTGAATACATCATATAATTCCGAACTGCGCTTTACCACAAAACTCTGGCGAAGTTCGGCATCTGCCATCTTATCCTCCGGAAGGAAATGTCTTCCGTTTTCATCTGTTGAGTATTCTGCAAAATTGGGCAGATAAAGATCAACCTTTATATTATCATTTTCTCTCTTATTCTCAGGATAAATACATTGAAAATATGATAGCGTCATGCTGAAATCAACAAAATACAGGTTAATCCTTGATTTACGCGAGATCTTCATTAGCCTGAGAAGCCACCTAATGTTCTCATTAATCAGCCCCTTCATATCTACGTTGTTTATCAGTGTTCGCGGTTTCATTTTATATCTGACCATCTCTTCTACGAAAGGGGATTGCGGATCAACAAGCGCTATATGCATTTCTGCCTTGTCTATCAGGTTCTTATAATAATTGAAGAAGTCATATTTGTATGCTGTGCTTACTGTGTCATTTGCAAGAAATGTTGTTCCGGCATAACAGACCATTATTATTTTTTCTGCTCCCACACAACGCTCTAGTTTTGCATCTGTATCCTCTATATACTTCTTGGATGCCATGAAGATATTCGGTTTGTTACCTTTAACGGCTGATGTATTATCTGTGTTCTCAGGCATATTTCCGTTCAGTGAATAGAATAAGACCAGGTAGAGTAGTCCATATATTCCGTATTGAGAGTATATCTTCTCACCAATCTCTCTCCGCTTCTCTTCACTATAGCTTTCATGAGAACTGTAGGAAAGGCTCAGACATTCCATGATCTTTTCCTTGTGCTTATCAAGATCAAGAGTGTCGGAAGTCGGAATGATTCGTTTAAGGTCCTCAATTACCACATTTGCCGTTCCATAAAAATCAGGGTCAGAATAGTGTCCGTTTGTGGAGAGGGCGTATCTGGTGGTTTTGTTTGAAAAAACGATAATGTAGCAATTCTGAAATTTGTCGAACCTCTGCAATCCCTTTTCCTTGAAAAAAGATTTAAGGCTCGAAGTCAGTATTTTGGATACGTCCATCTTATAGCCATAGGTCTCTTCAAATGTGCTTATTGTATAGATTGGCTCATTTCCTATCTGGTCAAGCTCATTTTTGTCTGCAAATGCGCCGCTCCTTTTTATGCTTTTCAGATCTCTGCTGAATTCATCAAGCCATGAAAACATACTCTCTATATAATAAGCCTGTGTCCATTTATATCCTCCATCAGTTATAATCTGTAAAATGCTCTGATGTATGGAACTGAAGAATCTGCTGTATTTTGTAGGTGTTGGCATATGCTTTTCCTCCACTGTAATGTCATCATTAAACTGCATACCTTAATCATATCATGTTTTTACTATAATATCAAGAGCTGATGTGATTAATTGTTTATTGAAATATACGGTTTGTAATTTATCGGACAAATATAACTATTCATATATGGACGCATAAAATAAATATATATACCCCCGTATTCTTTAAGCGATTCTTGTGTAGCATTAACAAAATTAGTATATCTGTATTGACATATTTTACGAAGCATGATATAATTGTAGTCACAAGTTGTTCAGCAGTATTTTCAGTTGTTTATCTACTAATGGTAAAAATCAATGCATTTCGCTCGAAAAAAACTGCTGTTTTTTCAGTTTTTTATTGGTGGTAAATTGAAAACTATTCGTTTTATTATATTCTCTGTATACATTTTTTGTGTGCTCTGGATCACACTGATCAATCGTGAATGTTCACATCGACGGGCAATGCTTGTGCCGTTCTGGGAGTATGTTAATGTCATCAATGGTGTCAGGCACGATTTCTACATAAAGCAGATAGCCGGAAACCTTGTAATGCTGATGCCTCTTGGATCAATACTTCCGACACTGAAAAAGTTGCGCTTGAAACATATATTTCTCATAGCATTGCTATTCTCAGCAGGCATAGAGATCACGCAGTTCATAACTGGCAGAGGGCTTATGGAGTTTGATGATGTGTTAAATAATACTGTCGGTGCGGTTATTGGATATGTAGTTTATTGCTTAATAAAGAGAAAAACTGAAGTGAAATAATGTTTATGCTCTTTTGTGACTTAACTTGTTTTATGAAGGTTTTTCTGTTTATTTCCAGATGATTTTTAAAGAAATTAATGCAGGAAGTGCGATGCTTATGAGTAAAAATAATCTATTGATTCTTGGTGCTGGGCAATATGGAATGCTGGCAAAAGAAATTGCTGAATCAATGAAACAGTATGAGCACATCGGATTTCTTGATGATAATAACCCCATTGCTGATGGAAAACTTGATGATTACAAGAATATCAGAGAGTCCTATAATGCGGCAATTGTGGCCATCGGTAATGCTGCGCTCAGACTGAAGCTTATTGATGAGCTTGAGATGTGTGAATATGAGATTGCGACCATGATACATCCGAATGCTTTTGTTTCTCCGAGTGCTGTGATTGGCAAAGGCTCTTTTATTGAGCCTATGGCAGTGATCCAAACTGATGTCATAATTGGGACTGGCTGTATTATTTCCGCCGGGACGATAGTTAATCATAACAGTAAAGTAGGAGATGGCTGCCATTTGGATTGCGGTACGATCATTGCTTCAAACTCGGTAATACAAAGCATGACAAATACGCAGTATGGGACAAAGATTATATAATGTGGGATAGAGAGGTATGGAGTCGTGAAAGAACAGACTAAGAACCTCTTATTTATAAAAGGTGAAAAGATGGCGAAAACAGCGTAAAATCGAGGGAAATGTACATTAAAAACCACCATAGTTTCGTTACATTTTCAGGGTAATATCATTGCATTATCAGGTATGAACACTTCCGACGCATCGGCGGAGAATTAACCTTTTGAGCTGAAGAAGGTCATTGGTATGTAAATTGTTGGTATTATGTACATAAGAAGCTGTTATAGATTAAAGTTGGCGGGTTGATATAAGCTGCTAAATTTGTTAGCGGTTGATATGAGCTTGCTGATAAACACAGTGTGTGATTAAAAGCATTTATATAGAATAATTACCTCAGCTTGTTGATGTTTTCAATGGCACTATAAGCAAGGGTATATATAGATAGTAAAAATAGAGGAGTAGAAATTGCAATGACTATGAAACTTGACTCTCATGACCCCAGATTCTCCGGCATCGAACCGTTCGCATCAAAGCTTTGGCTTGCATCGCCTACCATGCACGGCGATGAACAGAGATGGGTGCAGGATGCTTTCGATAAGAATTGGATCACAACTGCCGGTGAGAACATCAATGAAGTTGAAAGACAGATAGCAGAGTACATCGGTGTGAACTACGCCGTGGGACTTTCCTGCGGTACAGCCGCACTGCATCTGGCAATCAGACTTGCCGGAGAAAAGCTCTATGGCATCCCGAAGGTCGGTCATGGCAGTCTAGAAGGCAAGCGGGTGTTTGCGTCTGATATGACCTTCGATGCAACTGTCAACCCAATTACCTATGAGGGCGGCGAGCCTGTGTTCATCGACACAGAGCGCGGTACATGGAATATGGATCCTGTAGCACTTGAAAAAGCATTTGAGATCTATCCGGAGGTCAAACTCATCGTTGTGGCTCACCTTTATGGTACGCCCGGTAAAATTGACGAGATCAAGGCGGTCGCAGACAAGCACGGTGCTTTGATCGTGGAGGATGCTGCTGAGTCTTTAGGTGCTACATATAAGGGCAAGCAAACTGGTACTTTCGGTGATTTTGCAGTTATTTCATTCAACGGCAACAACCTCTTATTTATAAAAGGTGAAAAAGTGGCGAAAGCAGCGTAAAATCGAGAAAAATTCACATTAAAATTCACCATAGTTTCGTTACATTTTCGGG
>CADBNS010000128.1 GCA_902796065.1 Ruminococcus flavefaciens | reverse complement strand
TACCTTGTGCTCAGTGTTCGGATCAGCATTTGGTTTTTCAAATTCGTCCAGCAGGGTCAGCTCATGCTTGTTTACAAATTGAAGCTCATTTTCCGTCATTTTGTTGGTTAGCTTTGTGGGCGCTAATGACTGTGTTTGTATTGGTTCAGCAGTACTGATTTCTGTCTGCGCCGTGGTGGGACTGCTTCCCTGCTTATTGTTGCAGGCGGTTATTGATAGGGCCATTGCAAGGACTATGAGTAGTGTGACTGCTTTTTTCATTATCTGTTGCACCTTTCTTCTGTGAATCTGTTATACTGCTATTATATCATCATACCGTTCTGTTGTCAATAAAATCGCCATAGCATCACAGGTTCCTGTGACACTATGGCTCTTTCTGCCCGCTCAGTTCAGACTCTCCAGCTTTACACGCAGCTTCTGTATTATCTTCTTCTCAAGCCGCGATATGTACGACTGCGATATTCCTATCAGATCCGCTACCTCCTTCTGCGTCTTCTCCTTTCCGTCTATCAGTCCGAATCGCATCTCCATTATCTCACGCTCACGGTCACACAGGTCCGATACCGCTCCGCGCAGTATCTCACGCTCCGCTTCATTCTCTATTCCCTTGCTTACTACGTCATCTTCTGTTCCAAGTACGTCCGATAACAGCAGCTCGTTGCCGTCATAGTCTATGTTCAGCGGCTCGTCTATGGACAGATCACTTCGGTACTGCGATGACTTCCTCAGAAACATCAGTATCTCGTTCTCTATGCACCGCGATGCGTATGTCGCCAGCTTGATGTTCTTCGTCGGACAGAATGTGTTCACTGCCTTGATCAGTCCGATCGTTCCTATCGATACAAGATCTTCTATGCCTATGCCTGTGGACTCGAATTTCTTCGCTATGTATACCACAAGCCGCAGATTGTGCACTATCAGCGTCTTTCGCGCCTCAGGATCACTGCTCAGCCGCACGAATACCTCCGCTTCCTCCTACCTCGTCAGCGGCGGCGGCAGTGTGTCCGACCCGTTAACATAGTATACCTCTCCGCTCAGCAGCCTCCGCAGCTGCTGTATCATTAGTCTGATGATCTTCATTGTTTCTCCTTTCTGAAGGCAACACCCCACAAAGACCGCCTGACGTCTTTGTGCGGTATTGCCTTAAATAAATGTTTTGAGATGCCCTTCATTCATATCTTGATCCTGTCGGGATTGAATATCGCCTTTCCTCCGGTCTCTCCAAAGCCTACCACTGCGTCCGCTGTCCGCCGTGTGCCGCTCCTGATGTCAACTATCAGCAACTCGTCCGGCCGGAATATCGGGATCACTCCAGACGACGATACTGTACTGCACGGCAGCAGACGGAATCCACTGGGCAGTCCTTCCGTTCCTGCTATTACGTGCCCTGTCATCCGCTCCATCGCCTCCTGTCCGCATATCACTACCGGCGCTCCTGTGAAATGATCTGTCAGCAGGTTGCCGGTGTCAGCTATGCCCGTCAGCTCCGTCACTTTGTCCCGGTAACGCACTATCACCCTGTATTCTCCGCCTGCTCTGCGGTCAGTGTATCGCTTCACTATCGCTACCGCTCCGTACATCACCGCTGTGGTTACTATCAGCACCATCAGCGACAGGTCAACGTAAAAACAGGAGTTGCCTATGTATACGTACCCCGGTCCAAGCCATGTGTATGCCGCAAATACTCCCCCGGCAAGTATGAAGTTCGCAGAGAAAAACGCCGCCGTGTTCATCAGCAGATACCTCCGGCTGTGTATCCCGAATGCCACTCCTACTACCGTTACTGCTGCGATCAGCTTTATTGCCGTCACCGCCCACGTCGGCAGCTCCGGCGCAAGTATCAGCAGCGAATACAGACTTCCGTATACCGACGCCCCTATGCACCTGCCTGCCCTTAGCTTTCCCTGCGTCAGCTTCGCCGTTATCCGCAGCAGTATGTAGTTTACGTATATGTTCAGTACTATCAGCACGTCTATGTATATCGTCTGCAAGCTATCTCTCCGCTCCCTCTTTCTCGTGTTTGGACGTCCCAGTATTATTATAATGCGAGTGCGGCGAGGATTATGTCGGGTTTTGGGGGGAGATATTCAAAATATTTGATTCGTGTTTATGTATTTTTCAATATTGCTTGCATTAATATGTGAATTGTGCTATAATATAATTAGCGCAGAGCATGGTACTACCATATTTATTATTTTGGGGTTTCCCAGAAAGGAGGTAGTGCTATGAGTGATAAGCTCTTTCGTGCTCTTGCTTGGGCAGAAAAGATGGCTGATGCGGTGAAAATCGCTGTTCCGGCTATCAATAAGATCATTTCTATCTTTGGAAATGATCAGAGCTTCATTGATTACAATGAGGACTGACCCAACAGCGCTGCGGCGCATAGTCTCTGGATTATGCGCCGTTTTCTAT
>CADBNS010000127.1 GCA_902796065.1 Ruminococcus flavefaciens | reverse complement strand
GTATCGGGAGACATCCCCAACATCCGGAACGTGCTGACAGAGAGAGCGAAGGAGGAGATAGAATGAAAGGATACATACATTCGACAGAGAGTTTTGGAACAGTAGACGGACCGGGAGTAAGGTACGTAATATTTTTCCAGGGATGTCCGCTGAGGTGCAAATACTGCCACAATCCGGACACATGGAGATTCACAGGCGGCAGGGAAGTGACAGTAAAGGAGCTTATGGACGAATACGAGTCCTACAAGGAGTTCCTGAGATCGGGCGGAATAACAGCCACAGGCGGGGAGCCGCTGGGACAGCCTGAGTTTCTTGCGGAGTTTTTTGCAGCAGCGAAGCAGAAGAAGGTGCACACCTGTCTGGACACATCAGGAGCGGTATATGACCCGGCAGAGCATGAGAAGATAGATGCGGTACTGAGGAATACGGATCTTGTGATGCTGGACATAAAGCACATAGACAGTGCAGAGCACAAGAAGCTGACGGGTATGGGCAACGAGCACATACTGGCGTTTGCGGAGCATCTGAGGGACATGGGTATACCGCTGTGGATAAGGCACGTAGTAGTACCGGGGATAACCGATTCAGAGGATGAGCAGTTCCGGCTTGGGGAATATCTGGCGACACTGAGCAATCTGAAAGCGCTGGACGTACTGCCCTATCATGACATGGCAAAGCCGAAATACAAGGAGCTGGGCATACCCTATGTCCTTGAGGATACTCCGCCGCTGACGAAGGAGGAGGCAGTCAGAGCCCGTGAGAACATAATCCGCGGAATCAAGGCTGGATTGAAAAAGTGTTGACCGGGAGCAACAACCTATTGAAAAAGGCGGAGTAATATGATACAATAGAAGTATCAAACATCCGGACAAACCGGCAAAAAAACAGTAAGGAGCAGATAAATGAAGACAATAGCAATAATCGGAGCAATGCCGTCAGAGCTTGTAGATATAAGGAAGTCACTGGGAGAAGCAGAAGTCAAGCGTATATCGGGCTATGACTTTCACATCAGCCAGTACAAGGGAAGGACAATAATCAATGCCTGCAGCGGAATAGCGAAAGTAAACGCAGCAGTATGCACACAGGTAATGATAGACAATTTCAAGCCGGACTGCGTGATAAATGCAGGAATAGCCGGAGGAATGAACACAGACGTAAAGGTATGTGACGTAGTAATATCCACGGAGGTACTTCCCCACGATCTTGATCTTCATTTTCTGAAAGATTATCCGCCATACTGCGGCATATTCAAGGGAGATGAGAAGCTGATCGCAGCAGCAGAGGAGACTTGTGCAAAGCAGGGCGTAAAGAGCTTCCGCGGACGCATAGTATCGGGAGAAGCATTTGTAACGAATACAGAAGTCAAGAAAGGGATAGTAGAGAAGTTCGCACCATATGCGTTAGACATGGAGAGTGCAGCGGTAGGACATTGCTGTTATCTCAATGAAATGCCTTATGTAAGTGTGCGCTGCATCTCAGACAACGCAGACGATGACGGAGCGATGTCATTTGATGAATTTGAGAAGATAGCAGCGAAGAGGGTAGCGGACATAGTACTGTCCATGACAGAGATACTCTGAGAAAGGAAAAGAGAAAGCATGAAAAAGGAAATAAGCAGAATAGCTGCGGTAATGCTTGCAGTATCTATGCTGTCGGCATATCCTGTAGCGTATGCAGAAGCAGATCCGATGACCTATGTTCCGTCGTTATACTTTGGTTCAGCAGACGAAGCGTTCACGGTAAACAGTGACGGAGAGCTGAACTTTGACCGCGGACTGCTTGAAGACGGCGATTACACATTGAAGCTGGCAGTATATATTGAAGATGAGACCTTTAAGGTATGGGATATAAGAGCGAAATGGATATGTAAGGACGAGCACATAAAGCTCACAGAGCTGACCAATCCGAAGAAGGAGCTTATTCCGTATGCATATGCATCAGCAGATGAAAACGGAGAGATCATCAAAAACGACAATGAGATCATAGTGAATACGAATGAAAGGCTGAACTCGATGGCATTTGCGTGTGTTTACAGTTCAAGCAATGATTCGACACCGCTGAAGCCATACGGAGAGGCATCGGATTCATATCCGCTGACATATTTTGAGGCAGTTATAGATAAAGATACTCCTGTCGGTACATATAAGATAGAGTTCCGCAGGGAGCCGAACAGTGATTATCCTGACATAGTGAATGTAAATCTGCGTACTGAGGAAGGAGCGAGAGTAGTATATCTTGACGACGACCATGTACAGGATCTGAGAATAAACATACAGGAAAAGGTAGTAGTAGAGCCAGTGGTGACCACAACAACCAGCACAACAACAACTATGACAGCAGAGCCGACAACGACCACAACGACCAGCACAACGACAACTACGACAGCAGAGCCGACTACGACCACAACGACCAGCACAACAACGGTTGCAACATCAAAGTCAACGACTACCACAACAGTTACAACTACATCGATACCTGACACGACATTGCCGGAAGATGAGATCTACACACTTGGAGACGTAGATGAAAACGGTATGATCGACGCAGCAGATGCGACATTAACGCTCCAGACGTACAGTGAGCTTTCCACAGGCAGACTGGTGAGCATAAATGCCCGTCAGCAGAAGGCAGCAGATACGAACAAGGACGGAATGATAGATTCATCTGATGCGACATCGATACTTAGGTATTACTCCTTCATGTCCACAGGCGGAAGCGGCAGTTTTGAGGCATTTTTAAAGAGTGTAAAATAATGTATAGAAAAGGCAGCTGCCCGGACTCTTTACGTCCGGGCAGTTTTATTATAATGAGAAGCACAGGTAACCGAGGGCTTTGTTGTAGATATTGCGTGGTCTTGTGCGGCTTGTAATGAGGAGCTCGGCGAATCCGACGGCATCTTCGATATTCCGGGAGAAATCAGCGATAGACTCCAGAGAGCCGGAGCGTTTATCCTCGGCCTCGACGCCGTAGGTGACATATGAAGAGCCGTACTCATCCAGTCGGCCGGCAGTAACGCGGTAGGCGACGCGGTTTTCCGCGAAGACCTCCATATACACGGTTCTGTCGTGGACCTGATTTTTTTTCTTTGTTACACATCCTAACATTTTATGTACTCCTTTCTGATACAGGCGTTGCGCCATAACTTATGAGACTATTATAGCACTGTGCGAAGCAAAAAGAAACGGGTGAGTTTTAGGAGATCGTGGAGCAGAGAGGGGAAAAATGTCGTAAAGGAGGGCGTGATTCGTTGCGGATCAGAGGGGACTGGGAAGGGTGTACAACAATTTCAAAAAAATATTCAGGGAGCTGCAACATATATGACCGGACGAGCGAAAGTAGTATATGAAAGGTGAAACACCTGACAAAAATAAAAGGGAGGAAAGAAAATGACGAACACAGAGTTGGCAGAAATGATGCGCCGGTCGCCGTCTGAATGTCACAAAGCGCTCGTGAAGGAATACGGAAGATACGTATATGCGATCGTATACAACAAGCTCAGGAGCAGCGGAACCAGTGAAGACATAGAGGAATGCGTAAGCGACGTATTTGCAGATATATTCATAAAATGCGAATTTGACAGTACTACCGGTGAGGACATAAAGTGCCTTATAGGAACGATAGCGAAGAGGAGAGCAATATCGAAATACCGCAGTATCATAGCCAAGACCCAGTATATAGCAGAGACAGACGAAGAAGAGATGGGCAGGATAGCGTCGGATTTCAGTATAGAGGAGCATTCGGAGGGCAATGAGCTGCGAAGGCTGCTGCTTGACAAGATAGATGCACTTGGCGAACCGGATTCGACTATATTGATACAGAAGTTTTATTATAACCGCAGTTCCAAGGAGATAGCGCAGAGCGTGTCCATGACGGCAACAGCGGTACGCTCACGGTGTTCACGTGCGATGAATAAGCTGCGGACGATGCTGATAGAAGCAGGCGTAGCAAGGTAAGGGGGTAAGGAAAGATGAACAAGAAAGATGTATTCGGAATACTTGAGAATGCAGAAAATGAGTCGATGGAAAGACTGATAGACAAGTGTCCTGAGATAACAGACGAGCAGCTGGGAAGGATACTGAAAATGAGTGAAAAGAAGTATAAAGAGAGGAAGAAAGACATGAACAAAGGCATAACAATGACCAGCAATGACAGCATAGATGGCGTAGAGCGCAGCAACAGACCGGCATGGATGAGCGGACTGAGCATAGCAGCATCACTGATACTTATCGTAGGAATAATTGCAGGAAGCACAGTTCTCATGAAAAACGGAAGGGTAGATCATGGCGGAGAAGAGATACCACCGGCAGTAACAGTCACAACTGCGACCGGAACAGGCACAACACAGGCAGCGTCCGGCACAGCAAAGTCTACCGGCACAGAGACGACAGCAGTAAAGGATACAGCAGTAACCAACAGTTCCGGACAGACTGCGGTATCGTCAGCGAATGCAGCAAGTACAGAAGCAGATACGACGACAAAGGCAGCCGATACAGCAAACGCGGAAATAAAGCCATTTGCAGGCACATGGATATGTCAGGATTCAAGCTGCGGAATATATCCTGTAACCGAAGGAGCAAGGGATCTTGGCATGGTGTATATAAATGAAGATTCAACATACAGATATATAGACCGCAACGGCAGCGAGAGTGCTGGAACAGTCAGTGTAAGGAGCTATGAAATGTTTGGCAATGAGTTCACAGAGCTGAGATTCAGCGGAGAGCTGAGCGGAAAGAGTACCTTCCAGTACGCGCACACAGAGAGCAGTGATGAGCTGTACAATGGAAACGGCGGAATGGCGCGGATTATCCGTGTATCAGGCGATCGTACATTAACAGAGTATGGCTGGAAAAACGTATACAAGTCAGTAGTGAGTCATTTCAGTAAAAGTACAGATGCTGATGCGAAGTCGTATAACGTACAGGATATAGATGGAGACGGAATACCTGAGCTGTTCATATCTGAAGGATTAGACCGCGAATCCGGAGTAAGTATATACTATTATGACAGTAATGAGGACAAGGCGGTTGCAGTTAACGGAGAATACTTGAATCATGGTTCCACCGGAACAGCGATGATAAGTCCTGAGGAGCATTTGATATTTTTAGGTGATGATGCCAGAGACTATAGTAATCTTTATTATTACAGCTACGTGAACAGATCTTTAAGGCTTGAAAAAAAGATAAGTGAGATCACAGAAGGAGAAAACGGAGCCAGAATATCTACATACTATATCAATGATGAGCCGGTAAGTGAGGCAGAGTACGCAGAAGCCAGCAGATCATTTGATGATTATCACTGGATGATGATAGATATAGAGCATAATTATAAGCTTAGCGATACCTCAGCGTTAGAGGATTGATCTACAAGACAAAATGCCCCGGAGCAGAAAAACTGAACTGCTTCGGGGCATAGTTGTTTCACGCTGGAAAAAGCCTATACATCGGGGCTTTCACAAAAAAATAAACCCGTCACATAAGTGACGGGAGTTTCTGGTGCCGCTGACCGGACTTGAACCGGTACGGTATTGCTACCGAGGGATTTTAAGTCCCTTGTGTCTG
This sequence comes from Ruminococcus flavefaciens, assembly GCA_902796065.1. Lineage (GTDB taxonomy): Bacteria > Bacillota > Clostridia > Oscillospirales > Ruminococcaceae > Ruminococcus > Ruminococcus flavefaciens_X. Next base: position 18 of record CADBNS010000127.1, on the reverse strand, counting down.
CCAATTCCACCACAGCGG
>CADBNS010000126.1 GCA_902796065.1 Ruminococcus flavefaciens | reverse complement strand
GAAAGCTCATCAGAGCTAAGAGAATCGTCCTGCACAGGGACTTCGGGGATACCGTCATTATCTATATCGAAGGTATTCCAGCCGGCCGGACGTCTTGTAGCGAGGGAACCCTCCGGGTTAGCGAAGATTTTTTTAAGTCCTGAGCTGTCCATATAGATAATATCGGTCTGAATGAAGCCTGTACCGGAAGCGGCATCGATATATAGCGCAGTTTTACCGTCGCTCATTTTGCCGTATGTACGGCTGTCGAACTCAGCGAAGCTGCCATTGAGGTCACAGTGGGAAGGGTGGTACTTACCGTTAGCATCGAGCTTATAAGCAGTAGCGGAAGCGGGGCTGCCCTGATCCGGACCGGACAGGAGGAGAAATTCATTTTGTCCGTCGTTATCGAGGTCGATGACATCGATGAAGGAGTAGACGTCGGAGAAATCGGGACTCTGAAGGACATTATCGGAGTACTCATAAACAGAGACGATCTTTTCGGTCCTGTTGATAGAGCTGCTGCCGATGATGAGGTTAATGCGGTCATTATCGCCGAGGCGAGAGATGAAGACCTGTTCTATCTCGGAGCCTTCGGCGGGCTGATCGTAAGTAGATACCCATTTACCGTTCTGCTGATCGAGGATATTGATACGCAGAGGGTTCTCATCGACGGAGTGGACATTTCTCTCGTAGAACACCACAGCCTCGTTGCTGCCGTCGCCGTCAATATCCTCGATGATGAAGGCAGAGAGGTACTTACCCGACTTAGGGTATTTCAGGCTTATAGCGGAGCCTGTAGTACTGGTCAGGGCGTTATAGATCTGTTCCTGTTCGACGCTCAGTTTAGGCGGAGCCATAAGGGTGTCGATACTTGCGCCGAAAGAGCAGCCGGACAGGGCGCACAGCGGAGCAAGCAGGGCAGCGAATTTACGGATATTCATAGCAAGAAAAAGCGCAGCTTATTTTCTGTCGGAGAGTTTGATATACTCATGTTCCTTAGCGATAGTCTTGTAAGCGGGGCGGATTATCCTGTTACCAGTGAGGATCTCCTCCATACGGTGAGCAGCCCAGCCTGCCATTCTTGCTACAGCGAAGAGTGGGGTAAAGAGCTCATCGGGGATACCGAGCATACGGTAGACGAGACCTGAGTACATATCGACATTAGCGCACATAGTTTTCTCGCTGCCTTTTTCCTCCTTGAAGATCTGAGGGGTAAGGCGTTCGATAGTTTCGAGGAGTTTGAATTCGGCCTCGATTTCCTTGCCCTTAGCGAGCTCGAAGGCTTTTTTCTTGAGGATAATAGCGCGGGGATCGGATATAGTATAAACAGCGTGACCCATACCATAGATAAGGCCGGAGCCGTCATTAGTTTCTCTGCGGATAGTTCTGCGCATATAGTCAGCGACCTCGCCCTCGTTATCCCAGTGTTTTATATTAGCCTTGAAGTTATCGAGCATATTGATGACCTGGAGGTTAGCACCGCCGTGTCGTGGACCCTTGAGGGCGCAGATAGCGGAGGAGTAAGCGGAGTAGGGATCGGTACCGGAGGAAGTAAGAACGCGGCAGGTGAAGGTAGAGTTATTACCGCCGCCGTGTTCAGTCTGGAGCATAAGCAGGGTATCGAGCATCTGAGCCTCCTCCTTGGAGTACTGTCTGTCGGGGCGGAGGAGAGAGAGGATACACTGAGCGGTATTTTCCTCATAGTTGATAGGGTGCATGATCATACTTGCGTTATCGAAGACGCGGCGCTTTACCTGATAAGCATTAGCCATGATAACAGGGAGCTTGGCGATGAGGCTGATAGCGGTGCGCATTTCGCTTTCGATGCCCTTATTTTCGCACTCATCGTCGTAGGAATAGAGAGCGAGAACAGAGCGGGCTAATTTATTCATAATATTCTTGGAAGGAGCCTTGAGTATCATATCCTCCACGAATCCGGTAGGGAGGTCGCGTTTAAGGGAGATATAGGTACAGAAGTTTTTGAGCTCCTTAGGTGTAGGCAGGTGACCGAAGAGGAGGAGGAAAGTAGTTTCCTCGTAGCCGTAGCGATCCTCAGCCTCAACGTTAGAGACGAGGTCATTGATATTATAGCCGCGGAAGAAGAGCTGACCGGGGATAGGCTCCAGCTCGCCCTCATTCATGAGGTAGCCGTGGACGTTGCAGATATTGGTGATTCCGGCAACAACACCGGTACCGTCGCTGTTGCGAAGGCCTCTTTTCACGTGATATTTTTCATATAAAGCAGGATTGATAGAGGAATTATCGATAAGTTCCTTGCATAAACCTGTAATATTGGCACCAGAAATAAAAGCCGGCATTAAGATCACACTCCTAAAAATTATTCACTACTTATTATACACCATAATTTGCTTTGTGTCAAATATTATTAGCGCAGCGGCGCGGCTTTAGCTTAATGCTGAAAGCAGATAAACAGAAGGGGGATAAAAGTCATGAAAAAGTACATATATACAGTGTTAGCGGCGGTGGTATCGGTAACGGTCTTACCGGCGGTACCGGTATACATAGCCGGAGCGGAGCACACAGCGGCGGTACCGGAGCTGCACGAATACATCATGCCGGACGAGCCTGAGTACAGCGGAGAGCCATACCGTGTGCTGAACACGCGGACGGGGAGGGTAGAGGAGGTAGCGGTGCGGGACTACGTGATAGGAGCAGTAGGAGCGGAAATGCCGGCGACTTTTGAGCCTGAGGCGCTGAAAGCGCAGGCAGTAGCGGCGCACACCTACGCAGAGCGTCAGCGGAATTTAGAGCGGATTACGCCGACGAAGGAGCTGTGCGGAGCGGATTTTTCCGATGACACGGCGAAATATCAGGGATACATCACGAAGTCGGAGATGCAGGAGTACTATGGAGATAAGTATGAGGAGTACTACGGGAAGATAAGCAGTGCAGCGGACGAGGTGATGGATATGATCCTTACATACCGCGGAGAGCCGGCGATAGCGGCATTTCATTCCATGTCACCGGGAAGGACAGAGAGTGCAGAGAACGCATGGGGAGCACCGGTAGACTATCTGATACCCGTAGACAGTCCGGCGGACACCTCTGCGCCGCGGTATATGGACGAAGTGCGGTACACGGAGGAAATGCTGCGCAGCAAGCTGGAGAGCGGATTTCCGGGGATAGAGCTGAGCGGAGACCGAAGTGAGTGGATAGAAATTGCGGAGGTATCGGACTCCGGAACAGTGCTGAAGGTGCGCGCCGGAGACCGCACGGTCAGCGGAAATGAGCTGCGCATAGCCCTCGGACTGCGTTCAGCGTGTTTCAGCATAGAGAATACCGCAGACGAGACCGTAGTAACTACCCGCGGATTTGGTCACGGAGTAGGAATGAGCCAGTACGGAGCGAATGCGATGGCAGCGGACGGCAGCAGCTGGCGTGAGATACTTGCGCATTATTATCCCGGCTGCGACCTGAAAGAGGCTGTCAATCGCTGAGAAACCGCTCTATCACATCGGTATCGCCGTAGGTCCTCAGCAGTACATATCCGGTATTTTCAAGCACCGCATTCACGAATATATCGCGTTCTTCGCGGTCCGGACGTGCATGAGTTGAGTCGTCCAGTTCGATGAGAGCGATTATATTTGTATCGTAGTCAGCCAGAGCGAAGTCGATATGCTTGGCTTTGATCTTGTTGAAGCACTCCATCCAGTACGGATTTTCGGCTTTTGGCTTAGGTTCGACGAGATCGGCAAGTCTGACCTTCATAAGCACCTGTAGTTCGTACTCCTCCGCTATGGGCTGAATCCGTTTATAGAATTCGTATTCGCGGTCGGTGAGAATGGGTACAGGGTCGAAAAACTTGGTAATATCGGGCTTTCGGCTGCGAAGTATCAGCCGTATTATGAGGATTATCACAGCTGCGGCACACAGCATAAGGATCATGTCGTTAGTATTCAAATTGACCTCCGGAGAAATAGGATCAGTAATATTGCTCCCCCAACTAAACTTCGCCTTTCTGGCAAAGTTTAATTTGGGGAGCAATAACAGTATACCACTTTACTCTATGAAAGTCAATAGAAAATCGAAAATTTGTTCTTTTTAGCACTCTCCGACCGCGACTGTTAGCGCTCTAACTGATAGAGTGCTAATTTTCATCATTTCATCACCATTCTGTAACTATTTCATCATATTGCAGGGGTATCATATAGACAATGAAACGAAAGGAATGATACCAATGGAAAAGGAATATACAGGCGAAAAAAGAATATAATAATCATGGACGAAAATGTCCGCGTGTATGACAGGAGGAATGAATTATGTATGGCATGACACCTTTTGGAAGAACTGGTTTTGATCTTTTCGATCTTTTCAACGATATGGACTGCGGCAGCAGACAGATGTCCGTAAACAGCTGCAGAACTGATATAAAGGACGCCGGTGATAAGTATATCATGGAGTCCGAGCTCCCCGGATTTGAGAAGGAGGACATCAAGCTGGATATTGAGGGCGGTTACCTCGTACTTTCCGCTGAGCACAACACTGAAAACGAAAATAAGGACGATGACGGCCAATATATCCGCAGAGAGCGTACTTTCGGCTCATACAGAAGAAGCTTCGACATCGGTGAGGTCGATACTGAGGGCATTTCTGCTGAGTATAAAAACGGTATCCTGAAAATTGAGCTCCCCAAAAAGAAGCACGAAACTCCAGCCGTTAAGCGCCTTGAAATAAAGTAATAGGACAGAAAGCTCCGGAAAAGCATTACTTTTCCGGAGCTTTTTTCTGTTGACAAATCTGCCGGTATACCGTATAATTTAATGGCGGAGTTTTTCGTCCGCACCGATCTCACTGCGAAGGAGCTGCAATATGGATAAAAATGAAGCAAATGAAAAAATGTGGAAAATACTCGATACTATAACCGAATTACCTCAGACTGAAGAATCTACTCAGCTGTTTATCGATGTGCTTGTGGACGGTTTCGCACTCGGACTGGATATACTGGTCTATGGTATCGTTACCGAGAATGACGGCGAGGAATACGCTAATCCTATCGTTCATGAACTGGATATTACTGCTTTCGATGAGAGGAATCCGGATGCTACATGTATGTTCTGCTATACCAACAGAAAATATGCGGAAGCCTTTGATAACGATGAAGAAGTCCAGAATTCCGTTCCTACTATCATAAATGACGGAAAAAATGACGGCTCTATGCCGTATATCTACATAAACAAACCCTCATGCATCTCCGCTGGCATCGAATATCTGCTGGATATGTCCCTCGCTTTCGGTGTGGATGAGGAGTATATCGAAGAACTGAAACTCATGAAGGAGGAGGTCGGTCCGGATCCCTTAGACCAGCTCTTCGATGATGACCTTACCAATAAAACTGACTTCCTTATCTTCAATTACGATACCGACAGACAGTTCGTTATCAGCGTTGATAAGCTGGCGGACGCTGTTATGCAGCGTATGGAAGAGACTGAAGAAAACTGCGAATAAAATTAGCTCCGGCTGGTAGATCCCTGCCGGAGCTGCTTTTTTATTCTGTTCAGACTGCTTCCTTGTCAGACTTGGCTGATGCCTTGTCTGTACTGTTCTTGGCTGTGTCAGGTACGCTTACCTTCTCAATGTCTGCGCCAAGTGCTCTGAGCTTGCCTTCCATACAGTCGTAGCCGCGCTCTATGTGATAGATGTCCTCTATCTCTGTTACGCCGCTTGCTGCAAGTCCGGCTATTATCAGTGCTGCGCCTGCACGAAGGTCACACGCCTTTACCGGTGCTCCCATGAGCTTGCCTGTGCCCTCTATCAGCGCTATCTTGCCGTTTACTGTGATGTCTGCGCCCATCCTTCTCAGCTCGTCTACATAACGGAATCGCTGCTCCCAGATATTCTCTGTGATTATGCTCGTTCCCTCTGCAAGTGTGAGAAGTGTCGCTATCTGTGACTGCATATCTGTCGGGAAGCCCGGATGCGGTGCTGTCTTGACGTTGGTCTTTACCAGCGGTCCGTCTACCCATACCCTGATGCTGTCGTCGTACTGCTCGATGTTTACGCCGATCTTTTCAAGCTTCTTCGTTATGGACTCAAGATGCTTCGGTATTACATTCTTGATTATTGCATCACCCTTGGTCGCTGCTATCGCTACCATGAATGTGCCTGCTTCTATCTGATCGGGGATAACTGTGTAGGTCGTTCCGTGAAGATGCTCTACGCCGCGTATCTTTATTACGTCTGTGCCGGCACCCATTATGTTGGCGCCCATTGAATTCAGGAAGTTGGCAAGGTCTACGATGTGCGGCTCCTTCGCTGCGTTCTCGATGATCGTAAGTCCCTCAGCCTTTACTGCTGCGAGCATTGCGTTCATCGTCGCACCGACTGTCACTACATCAAAGAATATCTGTGCGCCTGTGAGCTTTTCTGCTGTGAGATCGACCATGCCCTGGCTCAGTGTGTACTTCGCGCCAAGTGCTGAAAATGCCTTCAGATGCTGGTCGATGGGTCTGTCACCAAGTGGACATCCGCCCGGCATGGATACTCTTGCCTTGTTGAACTTGCCAAGAAGTGCACCGAGGAAATAGTATGATGCGCGCATCTTTCGTGCTGTCTCATAGGGAACACAGGTATTTGTGATCTTTGTAGGATCTATCCTGTATGCGTCCTTGCCGATATTCGTTACCTCTGCTCCCATTTCCTCAAGTATCCTCAGGCTTATGGTCACATCGCTTATGGTCGGTACGTTCTCTACTACGCAAGGCTCGTCCGACAGTATTACTGCCGGAAGGATAGCAACTGCGGCGTTCTTTGCTCCGCTTATGGTCACTTCACCATGAAGCTTTCTGCCGCCTTTTATAATAAACTTATCCAAGTGAATTCTCTCCTTATGTTTCAGATGCGGTGTTTCTTTTTGCTTCTGAAATTCTATTGGTCTACAAGCGGAATATGCCGCTTGCAATTCTTTTTAATTGCAGCGCTTATTCCTGAGCCGGCTGCGTGTTATCCGCACGGCTCGTCGTTTCTTCTGTTTCTGTTGTTTCTTCTTCTACTGACGCCTCAGTGCTTTCCTCTGTTTTTTCTCCTGCTGCGCCTTCATAATCTGAAAGATACCATCTTACCTTCCTGCCGTCGTATTCGCCGACTTTTACGGTCTCTATGATAACATCTTCCTTCGGTTTGTCATTGTCATCGACCTCTGCTTCCTGGAGGTCAAATACTATATCAAGTCCGTCATATACCTGTCCGAATATGGTATAGCTTCCGTCAAGCCACGGTGCTCCGCCTGCGTTGCTGTAGATGTCTATAGCATTGTCGCAGAAACGATAGCCGTAGTCGTTGAGCTGCTTGAAATCTGCTTCGGTGTACTTCTCACCGGTAACTATATAGAACTGGCTTCCGTCTGTGGCTGTTGAGCCGCTGTTTGCGTATGCTACTGCTCCGGCTGCGTGGAGAAGATGCTCGTCCGTACCGCCGTCAAACTCTCCGCCCCATATGGACTCTCCGCCTGTTCCGTCGCCCTTCGGGTCACCGCCCTGTACCATGAAATCCTTGATGATGCGGTGGAAGGTCAGTCCGTCATAGTAGCCCTTCTTTGCAAGCTCTATGAAGTTCTCTACGCCCTTGTCTGCGTACTCGGGGAACAGCTTTATCATTATGTCGCCTTTGCCCTTTACCTTCAGGTCGATTACCTGCTCGCCTTCCTTCGGCTCGGTAAAGTTCGCATAGTCGATATTCTCTAATGGCGCCTCTGTAGGCTCCTGATAGTCATAGTCGGACAGATGCCAGCGGAGCTCCTCTCCGTTGTACTCTGTTACCTTTATGGACTCTATTATTACATCTTCTACCGGCTTATCGTTGTTTCCGGTAGCTACTTGCTGTACGTTGAAGATAACGTCAAGTCCGTCGTATACCTGACCGAATACTGTATAGCTTCCGTCAAGCCACGGTGCTCCGCCGTCTTCCATGTACATCTTCTTCGCCTCTTCCGAACAGCCCTGCTGCTGGAGTGTGGCTTCGTCGTACTTGTCACCGGTAACTATATAGAACTGGCTTCCGTCTGTGGAGGTCGAACCGCTGTTGGCGTATGCCAGTGCTCCGGCTACGTGGATAAGATGCGGATCTGTTCCGCCGTCAAACTTGCCGCCCCAGACTGATTCGCCGCCTGTGCCTGTGCCAAGCGGATCTCCGCCCTGTATCATGAAGTCCTTGATGACACGGTGGAAGGTGAGTCCGTCATAGTAGCCCTTCTTGGCAAGCTCTACGAAATTCTCTACGCCCTTTTCTGCATACTCAGGGAAAAGACGTATCTTTACCGTTCCGTAGTCCTTGATGGTCATTTCAATAACTGTGTCGCCCTTCTGGGGTGCGGTGAAGTTGGCTACTGATGCCTCTGCTTTGTCACCGGTACCGTCAGATGTGCTTGCGGTCGTATCATTGCCCGGCTTGCTGGTATCTGTTCCGCACGCTGTGAGAGCGGCAGATGCAGTTATACAGCACAGCAGAGCTGCGAGTATTCTTTTATTCATTTGTTTTTCTCACTCCTTAAATCACGTTAAATGATCGTGAAATTAAGCGATTGTTAATAATCTGATCATAATTCAACCAATTCATTATACACCAAAAAAATGGTTTTGTAAATAGTTTTCGCAGAATTTTAGTTATTATCAGGAAAACATATCGGAAAAAAGCTGGTATATTCGCTTATTTGATACAATTAAAAAACTAACGGTCATTTTTTGCTGTACGTTCCAAGCTTGACCGACAGTATCTTTACATCGTCCTTTGGTATATTGTAGATGCCGTTGTCCTTCGTATCAAGCTGTGACAGCGCTTCAACTACCTCTATGCCTTCGTAGGTCTGTCCGATAACTGTCATCTGCTGCGAAAAATTCGGAACTCCTCCATTGTCTATAAATGCCTGTCCTACTGCTGATCCCTCTCCGGAAAGCAGCTGCTCCTTGTATTCGTCGGTGAACTCTATCGTATTTATGAAGGCAAGCCGGCTTCCATTGTAGTACTTTCCTCCGCCGACTACCTTTTCCTTGAATGTGCGCTCTGTTCCTGTGTTGAGTACGCATATCGCACCCCGGAACGGCCACAGATCAGGACTCAGTTCGCGGAGTATGTGCTCACGGGCTTCGTCATGTCCCTCCGGCAGCTCTCCGCTCCTGCGCGGACAGCCTCCGGCGGAAAATGCTCCGCTTTCGGAATCAAATATGTATGTGCCGTCGTAATAGCCGCTCTCTGCAAGCTCTGTGAAATTCTTCACCGCATTCGGCGACTGCTCCGGATACAGTACAAAGCTGAAGCTGCCCAGCGTTGTTTCTATGGTCGCTGTAGGTGCGCCCTCCGCCGGCTCTTCAAGCTGTATCAGGTGTATGTCTTCGGGTTCTATGTCGATCCCGTGATCGTTCCTGCTGCGTACCGCCTCAAATCCTATCAGTATCACTGTCATTATCAGCATCAGCAGCATTGCACCGATCACGATCTTCGCTTTACTTCCATCTTTTTTCAAATTCTGCACCACCTGTATCCATAAGTACCTTAATTATACCTTATTAATTCCAGTTTGTCAATCGGACTTCCGCGTTTTTTACGCAAATCAGTTTTCATAATAAAATGTCATGATAAGAATGATTTTTGTAAGGGAGAGCGTACCCGCCCTGCCCTCAGCCAAGCACTATGTCATCAAAATGTCCGCGTATGGACTCCACCAGCGCTTTCGGCGATAAGCGTATCTGCGTTCCGATCCTGCCGCCGGATATGTAGAACTGCTCCATGCTCTCCGCTGTGCTGTGTACCACCGTCATGAACTGCTTCTTCATGCCTATTGGTGTGCAGCCTCCGCGGACGTAGCCTGTTACCTTGTTTATGTCCTTTACGTGCAGCAGCTCCACCGATTTCTCGCCTACGCTGCGAGCTGCCTTTTTCAGATCCAGCTCAAGTGCTACCGGCAGCAGAAAACAGTAGTATGCCCCTGTCTTGCCCTGCGCTACCAGCGTCTTGAAGGTCTCCTCCTGCGGCTGACCCAGCTTCTCCGCTACCGTTATCCCGTCTATGAATTCCTCACATTCGTATACCTGTATCTCATAGCTTATCTTGCTCTTGTCAAGATACCTCATCGCATTTGTTTTCAGTTCCTTTGCCATTGCTTCCTCCATAATATTGCTCCGCCAATCAACTCTTGAAAAATATTTCGCTGTCAGGATAATATCCAAAGAATCGCTTGGAGTGCAAGTATATTTAAGGCAACACCGCACAAAGACCACCTGACGTCTTTGTGCGGTATTGCCTTAAGGCGGACTTTTCAGCCCGCCTGCTTTGTTTTTATACCATCTGCTGTATCATTACTGCCGATTCTATCATCACTATCACTGCTATCAGACTTACAAACTTCATCGCCATCATTATCAGCGCCGCAAACAGTATGTTCAGCGGCTTTATTCCACCTGCCGCTGCTGCACGTTCCTTCGTGATGTCTCCATTGTACCTCTTCTTCAGCCGGCTTATGGACTTTATCGAATGCCTGTAATACATCCAGTTGCCAAGCAGACAGAGCACTACCCGGATCAGTATGTCCGCTATTCCGCTTAGCTCGGTTATGCCCGACAGTATGCCGCGGTTAGCGTATAACAGATCCATCGCTCCGGTTGAGAATATCGATTTCGTCGCATCTTCCATTCCCATGTCTACTATCTGTTTCAGCTCCGCCGGCAAGCCCAGTACCGTCATTACTACTGCCGTTATTATCGACCACAGCCACATCTTGCGGTTGGCAAAATATAAGTTTGGAAATCCAAAGCACAGTATGTTGAACGATATTTTCGACCGGCTGTCCTTCATTCGCTTGAACAGCGGAATGTAGTATATCGTGTTCGTGCTGACAAAATGCAGTACCTCCCGCAGAGTCGCTCCGCCCATGTCCTCGTCCGGATTGAAGCCAAGATACGGCCGCGAGATCCCTATACCTACTTCGTCTGTGTAGCCGGTATGGTCGTCTGTGCCCGTTCCGGTTTCCTCTTCTTCCGGTATGAAGCTGATCCCGCTGCGGTCCATTCTCGTTCCACAGTGTACGCAGAATTCTGCTCCGCCTTCATTGGGATAGTGACATACCGGACACTCCGCTATCTGCGGATTAGTTGCTTCCGGTCCGCTTACCCTTACCGTGCGCTGCCATTTCGCTCCCTTCATGTGAAGCGGCGCGTTCGCACAGCGGTTCTCCTCCTTGTAGCATTCACGATGATGCGGTGAGCCGCACTCCGGACAAACAACAATGTCGTCATCAGCATTGAACTCTTTTCCGCATTTTACACACTTTTCGCCGATGAAATCCATACTGTTCCTCCTTTGTACATTCTTATTCTTATTATACCACGTTAGCTGCATCAAAATCAAGTGTTTGATAAAATGTTTGTTCATTACTGCTCCGTTTCTGCCAATTATATTAGCACTTTGGCAGAATAGCCAAATATTACATATTAAAATTGTGCGATTTGTGGATAGATTTTGTTAACAATTTATGATAGAATCAAAAACATAAGATTTTATCTTAATTTGGGGCATCTTATTTCGATTGGAGGTGGAATTCCGACTTTTTTGTTTCAGATCTTGGTGCTAATGATAAAAGGACTGCGCAAGGCAGTCCTTTTTCTCGTCTATTCAGCCGGAGCCCGCGTCAGCAGCTCCCTCAGTGCGCAGAGATCATATGCGTTTATCACGTTGTCCTCCGTTACGTCCCAGAATCGGTTCATCGTGTATTCTCCCTCTGCGTTCAGCAGATAGTTGTTCATTATTATCAGATCTGCTATGGTCGCACTTCCGTCGTTGTTTATGTCTCCTGTGCGGTAGTACGGCACAAGATGTACTTTGCCGGTTATGTTGCAGCTGCCGTCTTCGCCCTCTTTCAGCTCTATCCGTTCAGCTATGTTCTCTTGTCCCTTTGAATTCGGCATCAACGATAAGGTGTAGGTCTCGCCTTTCAGCAGTCCCTTTATCTGTATGGGGCCGGTACCTGCATCACTGAACTGGTATATTATCAGATCGTCAAGATGTACCGGCGGCTTGATCTCACTTATGGGCTGGTCTGCTCCGGAATGGTTCACGCAGCAGCTTAGTTTTCCGCTGAAATCTGCCGCTTCTCCTTTTTCGTCAACCAGCGTTACGGTCGCTGTATAGGTGTCTTTCTCAGGATCCAGCTTCTCGTGGGATCTGACCTCATACACGTATCCCTTCGGAGTATAATATGTGTATTTCAGCCTTATGTAGTCGCCTTCTTCATATTCCCCAAGCGCTGTGTTGTCCTTGTAGCTGTGTATGGAGAGATATACATTGTTGTCCAGTACCATGCTCCGCATCAGCTTTTCTCCCGTTGTCGTTACACCCTTCTCTGCTTTGATTATCCTTCCGGCTGTGGTGTATTCCGGCAGTATGGTGTCAGGTATCTCCGCCGGCGGGTTGGCTTTCGCTGTGGATACTGCTCCGGTCGTGATGATCGTGACTGCTGCCGCTAATGACGCGATGATCCTTGATATTCTCTTCGCTTTCATGACAGCTTCACCCTCCTTTGTCATGTTTTTTCACATTATATCATAGTACCCGGTCATCTGTCAATAGTACGCTGTGTTTCAGAATTGTAATGTTCCGTAAGATTAAAAACTGGACAATCTGCACGCTTCTGTGATATACTATTATCAAGGAAGCGGTGATGCTTCAGAATACCATAACTAAAGGAGAATTACTATGTATAATAAGGATAATATCGATCAGCTCACTATGGATTTCATCAATAACAGAGATATAGTTAAGAATGTGTTCAGCTTCGACTACTCATATATCTATCCCGTTGCTGCTAATGTGTTCTGTAATGCAGGCGTTGCTGCTGATGAGGCTAAGCTCAGGGAATGCAAGAAGATAATCAAGAAAAATGCCGGCTTCGCTTCCTATATTAAAAGCTACGCTTTCGCTGTGATCGCTTCCAAGCTCTGCGTTTCCCCTGACCCGGAGGCTCAGTTCCGGAAAATTATGGATATTTATTCCATTCTTAAAAAACATTTCTCCCGCTCTTCTTATATCGCTCTGCTTTCTGCTCTCCTCGCTGAGAGATCTTCTGTGGAAGCTGCGGAAAACATCGCTCAGAGAGGTAAAAAACTCTACAATATGATGAAGAAGGATCACCCTTTCCTCACTTCCTCCGAGGACAGCGTTATGGCCTGCTTTATGGCTCTCTCCGATAAGGACGACAATGCCCTCATCTGCGACGCTGAGGAATGCTATAAGCTCCTGCATAAGTTCTTCTTCAGTACTAATATGGTGCAGGCTTCTTCCCACGTTCTCGCTGTCTCTGACGGTGCGCCCGAGGATAAGGTGCGCAAAATGACCGGTATGTTCAATGCCTTTAAGGCTAAGGGACGTAAGTTCGGCTCTAACTACGAACTCCCCGTTCTCGCTGCTCTCTCTGCTATCAATGATGAGCCGGAGTCAGTTATCGATACCGTCATCAGCATCGATAACTTCCTCGCTTCTCAGAAAGGCTATAAGGGCGTTCTGGGGATAGATAAGAAAACAAGACTTATGCACTCCGCTATCCTTACTGCAGACCTGTATCAGGATCCCGATAACGCTGAGGCTGCTGCTTCTGCTTCAACTATCGCTCTTATCGCTGCTCAGGAAGCTGCTATCTGCGCTGCTATCGCTGCTTCTGCAGCTGCGGCTGATTCCTCTAACTGATAACTACTTTATAAACTTCTGACTTTTTTGTTATCTGATCTTTTTTCCGGTGATGACACCACACTTTTGGGTCATCACCGGCTTTTTTTGTCCCGTTTTTCTTCTTTACTCCGTTTTTGGTGCCGTTTACTCTCTTTCTGTTGTTTATTTTCCCGTTTATGATAGAATATACTCAACGGTTCACCACTAACGTGGTTTACCAGTAAAAACTAAGTTATTAAGAAAAAACTAAGTTATTAAGAAAGGCTATATTATGCTTAAACTCAGAAATCTTTCTTTCATACTTTCTGCCGCTTTCCTGACTGCTTCCGCTGCGGCTTGCAGCAATTCTACTACAGCTCAGAAACCGGCTGAGGTCAATGCTTCCTCTTCTTCCGCGGATAGCACTTCTTCAGCTTCCGGTGATGTCATTATTACTATGGCTGACCTCGGTAAACTGAATCAGGTCAATTCCTCCGGTAAGAAGGGCGATATGCTGAAGGCTTTCAATGAAGCCGATAACGGCTATCAGATCGTGCTTAAAGACTATAGCTCTTACTATAAGGGCGAGTTCGATGAGAGCGGCTGCGTTACCGAGGAGGGTATGGCTGATGTCTGCGATCAGATCGCACTCGATATTATCAAGGGCGAGGCTGTGGACATTATCCCAATGTATTCCTTCTCTGACAGCGGTAAGTTCTTCTCTCTCCTCAAAAAAGGCGCATTCATGGACCTTACTCCCTTTGTCGAAAAGGATCCCGTTGTGAATACTTCCTCCCTCGACAGCCATATCCTCGATATTTGCAAAACTAACGGCAAGCTCAATTACCTGCCCGTCGGTTATACTATCGATACTCTCTCCGGCTTTACCAAGTATGTCGGTGATAAGGAAAACTGGAGCATGAATGAACTCATCGATCGCTGGAATGCTATGCCGGAGGGCTCTACCTTCAATGGCCATACTTCTAAGGATTATGTGTACTACGACCTGCTTCGTAATTCGCTCAGCTCCTTTATCGACCTCGGCAGCGCTTCGTGCAGCTTCGATTCCCCTGAGTTCATCAATATCCTCGAATTCATCAACGGCTTCGCTTCGCCTTTGGGCTATCAGGAGGATATTAACTGGAATTCTCCGCAGTTCGTTAGTCCGTGTCAGATCTACGGCTTCAATAACTTCCATGAACTGCTCTGGAATGAACAGAATGAACCCATTACTTTCGTCGGCTATCCTACTCAGGACGGTAAGGGCTCTTATATCAATGTCACCGACGCTTACGCTCTTAGCGCTTTCTCTGCTCCCGAAGTTCAGCAGGGTGCGTGGGAGTTCATTAAGTCTTTCGCTGATGAGGAATATCAGACACAGATGATGTCTGAATTTGGCGATGAGTTTTGCTTCCCAGTGAATAGCAGCGTTTTCCAGAAGACGGAAAATGATATTCTCGCTAATGCCGGTAAGGAAAACTATATAACTATGCAAGATAATGAGATCAATATAGGTTTCTATAATAACGAGGAACATGAACGTCTCACTAAATTTATAAACAGCATTGATCGTATCAGCTTTGATATTGAAGATGATGTTTATAACATTATCAATGAAGAGATACTTAAAATGGTCTTTGACGGAGCTTCTCCTGAAAATGTAGCTTCCAATATCCAGAACCGCGCAAGTATTCTCATCAGTGAGAAAAATGGATAATTTCATCTATTGATCTTTTATTGGCAGATCATTCATCTATGCATCCTTCCTGTGAATTATAAGGAGAGATTTAAAGATGAATAATACAATTAAAAAGGCAGCAGCCGTTT
>CADBNS010000125.1 GCA_902796065.1 Ruminococcus flavefaciens | reverse complement strand
CTGTCGCCCTTCAAGGATTTTTAACGCAGTCACCGGCAAAATTTGACGAAAAGACGTGCATGAATCCCTATGTGGACAGGTTCTCAGTACTTGTATATGGATATGTCTTCTATGCTCCGGAGTACGCTTCCGCACAGCTCCTTCCACTGCGCTACTTCCTCTTCATCATATGTTATGACCTTCTTCGCCCATGTACTACAGTATGCACACGCATTTGACGCCTTCTGTCCGTCTTCCAGTATGTCACTGGCACACAGCGATTCTGCACATTTATTGTCGTTGATGAAATGCTCAAGGAATCCGTCCAGCTTCTTGTTGTCTACGTACAGCTTCGGCAGCTGCATTGTCCTGCCGTATGCCATCATCGCCTCCGGCTTCAATCTCTCAAACCATCTCATCGGCGGCGCTCCTGCCGGTGGTCCCCCTGCTCCCATTGGCGGCATTCCTGTAGGCGGTCCTCCTGCTCCCATCGGCGGCATTCCTGTAGGCGGTCCTCCTGCTCCCATTGACGGCGCTCCTGCCGGCGGTCCACCTGCTCCCATCGGCGGCATTCCTGCCGGCGGTCCACCTGCCTTCGCGTTCATCGGCAAGGTCGCTATGGTCTTGGACTGCGGCCAGTTTACTATGTCAAGCAGGTTTCCGTCAAAGGACTCCTCCATGTAACTCTTTATTACCCTGTGCAGAAACTCTGTCGTTCTCGTCCTGTCGATCAGCTTGATCGAAAAATTCTTGTTGCCTGTTTCCTCTGCTATCTCCCTGTAGTAGTGTACGTCCTCCGGTCTGATGAACTCCGCTGTAAGTATCGCCGCCGGATGCGTTACCTTCTTGTATGCACAGTTCACAAGCGAATAGTCCATTGAGAATTTGTCCGGATCTGAATGCCCCACAAAACAGCCGTGGGCAAGTCTGAACGGACATTCCCTCAGACACAGATTGTTCGCTATGACACGCAGATGAAGATCTGTATCCTTGTACTGCGTGAGAAGTCTCCTCAGTAAGCCGAACTTCCTGTTGAAGCCGTGATCCAGCGTTATCTCATCTACGCCCCAGTTGCGCCAGTACTCTATGTGCTGTATCGTTGTGGGATATGCATATAGTCCAAGTGTTACAAATATGTCCTTGAACTCACGCTTTACGTACTTTATCAGTATCGGCGAGTTCAGCGTGAATGCCCTTATTCCAATGTCGTATAGCGTATGTATGAACTCCCGCACCTGCTTTCCTACCTCCGGATCTATCTCGTTCTGATCCATTGACAGCGGATTTATCAGGTAGTTAAAGGTTATGTCCCTCTTCCTGCATTCCTTCAGATACTCAGCAAGCTCGTCCATCGTGAAGTCCGGTACGATCGATGCTGTCCTTCCTCCGGGCATTCCGTCATGCTTCAGCTTTCCAAAAAAACTGTTTATCGAATGCTTCTTGTCGTACTCATCAATGTACTCAAACAGCTTGTAATCAAAATTACAGCCAAGATCAAATGATATGGTATCTTTGTTCATCTTCTCTTTCATCTCCAAATTATTTAAGTGCGGAAATCTGCATTTAATACGTTACTGCTCTTCAAATTAGCTAAAGCAACTCTTTTTGTTAATCAAATACATAATTCAGCAACACAATTATAACACATAATGTACAATATGTCAACAAATTTTCACTCAGTTCTCCCGTCCCGTTACATAAAAAGTCCCGTTCGCTGCTGTCCATCTCATCATGGATACGCTGCGAACGGGTCTGTTATTGCTCCACCAACTAATCTTTGCCAAAAAGAAAGCAGTATTCTTATTTGGTTTTCCTTCCGTGATATATCTCCTTCTGCTTGTATAATTCTTCGTCTGCCTGCGCTATAAGCTGCGCCGCGGTTATCGCTCCGGAGCTGCATACCGCTCCTCCTGAACATACTGACAGCTGCGGTATCAGGTCCGAACACCGCTCACGCAGCAGGTTTACTTCACTCTGTATCGCTTCCTGTACCGCCGCTTCTTCATTGATTATCAGTACAAATTCGTCCCCGCCATACCGCGCACAGAATCCGTGCAGCCTGTCCGATACGTTGTGCAGCGCATCTGCTATAAGCTGCAATGCACGGTCTCCTGCAAGATGGCCGAACCGGTCGTTGACCTGCTTGAAATCATTTACGTCTATCATGTATATCCGAAACGGATTCTCCTCCGTCGCATCGTGTATCATGTCCTGTAGGAATATCTCCATGCGCCTGCGGTTGTTGAGTCCTGTCAGCGCATCTGAGTATATCTCACTGTTCTGTATCTCAAGAAATGCATAGTGTATCGGCAGGAATATTCCCAGCGGTACTATCGGCGTAAGCGGCAGTATTTCCTCCAGTATCGTCGTCGCTGACGGTATGATTATGAACAGCAGCGGCAGCCGGTATTCCTTCCTTATCTTTACCTGCTTGTTGGAAAAACTCTGCACAAATGAAAAGATACCACTTCCGAATAACTGTATGAACGTGAATATGATGTGTACCGCATAACTGTCAGAAAACTGGAATATCCCTTCTTCATCTATGTAAAAGTAAAAATCTGTGAATACCGATGTGATGATGAATATACAGTCTGTTGCTGTTATCACGGAATGCGCCTTCTTCAACAACCTTACCTTCGGAGAGTTGTTCTGGTCCAGTCGGTATATTACAAACATACACCACCCAAGTGTCAGCAGCGATACCGCTGACAGTCCTGCTGCATTCGTCAGCTTGTTCAGCATACGGCTGAATGGTATCAGTCCGCTCTGTCCCAGCGCCCACCATATGTCACTTATCAGATAAACTATGAAAAACAGCGCCATTCCGCGGAAATGCCGCATCTGTAGATCCGTTCCTACGTTTTTGTTCGCTTTGATTATTATTCCTACCGAAAAAAGTATGCAGAATATTTCTGTTATGATATATGATATATAGCTTGCTGCATCTGCCATTTTTTCCTCCACCTCCACGGTACTTATTTCTTTATCCGTATGTCTGTGAGCGCTACCTGATCTCCTGTCAGCGATACGTACACCTTTCCGTTCTTGTCACGTATCATCGTCATGTTCTCTATCACTATTCCAAGATTCTCTGTGCTGACCATGACCATTCCGCCTTTCCTTACTATCCTTACCTTGCTCTCTAATCCTTCCTTGTTCCGGCGCTTCCATTCATCCCAGCCCGGAAAACTCTCGTTCTTCTTCATGTAAAAACGATTCTCGGCATATTCCTTGTCTCCCGTGCATTCGCCGTTCAGCTTTATCAGCGCATACTCACGGTAGCCCGCGCCGTTTACCTTTCCGTCTTCAGAATAGTAAAGCACGATGTAGGGACAGTGCCATACCAGCGCCGCTGACGGCAGACTCATGGTGTGATACGCTATAAGCTGCTCGTCCGTTATCAGGATTCCGTCTGTGCTGTCAGAACGGTTGTGGTCTATCTGCAGATTCGGCAGGTCGGACTCAAGCCGGTCTGTATAACTCAGCCTGCTGACTATCTTCTTTATGTCCCCAGCTGTCAGCTTCTCTCCCGTCTTCCGGACCTCTATGTTCTTTATGTGACAGTTCTCTCCTGTCAGTCCTATGTACGATGTCTTGGAATTGTCCGGCAGCGCTACCACTATGCTCACTGTGCGCTCCGGACAGGTCATGATTATGGACAGATGATCCTCATACCGCGATACCCTTATAATATATCCCTGCGGTTCGGTATTGTCCGTTACCTCTACCTCCATGTTGCGCGCATTCGTCAGTACATAGTGTCCGTCAAACCATACTTCTCCATACTCTATGTACCTGTAGGCTTCTATCGTCTTGGGTACCCTGTGTACGTGCCGGTTGTAGGAATCAAACAGTATAACTGACGGCGATGAGAATTCCTCTGCCGATCCCCTGATGTCTTCACACTCAAAACGGATCTCCGTCACCTCCTGCACTACCGGTATGCCTGTGGAGACCTTCTCACGATATGTATGGCATATTACTTCCCCTTCAACTTCAGTCCTGTCTTCGTTGTCGGTGTGGTCGGCATCTATCAGATGCAGCATTATCTCGGAAAACTCCGGATCAAGCTGCTCTCCGGACAATCTGATGAATTCCTCACGCACTACCTCGTATGTGAGCGGTCCGCGGCTGCGATTCTTCGTGATCATGCTGTCATATTCATCTGCTACTGCTATGATACGCGATATTTCAGGTATGTCCTTCCCTTTCAGTCCCTCCGGATAGCCGCCTCCGTCATAACGCTCACAGCTGTATCGCGCTCCCTGACTAAGATAGGGATACTCCGTTATGCTCGACAGTATATCTCCGCTGAGTACCGGCTTCTCCTTGACCTTGCGCTTCTCCGCTTCGTCAAGCTGGTCCCCTTTCTCAATTATACGGTCAGGTATGGCTACCATTCCTACATCGTGAAGCAGCGCCGCATAGTAGACCTCGTCGCACTCCTCTTCACTCTTTCCCGCTTCCTTCGCTATGCGCTTCGCTGTATCCGCTACACGCTCTGAATGTCCCTCAGAATAACTGTCCTTCATTTCTACTGCCGTTACAAATGCCGTAACTGTCTGGTCAAACAGCCGCTTCATGCTGCTGCGCTCTTTATGCAGTGCGTCAACTTCCGTTTCGTGCGCCCGCTCGACCTCTGCGTTGATGTCAAGATATGTGAATATGTACAGGAATACCGATACTATTACCATCGCCATGTTTACTATCGATATGCCGTATGTGAATATCTGTAGTATTCCCATCGCTATGGGTATGAATATGTACAGCACCAGCGATGTGTATATCAGCCGGCTGAATCGCTTCCTGTACTGGCGTATGACTGTGTACTGTATCAACGGAAATACCACCGGTACTATGTAGCATACCAGAAAACCAGAGCCGCGGTGATATTCGTTCTGCTCATCAAAATAATAGTACAGTCCGGTAAATGCTGATACGATGACCAGTATCATGCCGATCACCGCTCCGACATTCACTATCTTCAGCCTGCGCGGTATGCTCTCATTTCTCTTTTCATCAACTATCAGGTCTATGAGATACAGATTGAAACAGAGTACTACTGCCGATGTAAGAAAAAATACCATGAAGTTCGATAACCTGACCATCACGTACCCAAGCTGCGTTGTATCTCCTTTGTATATGTACGCGGAACGGTCAAATCCCAGAAGCAGCGTGGCTATGACCTCCATGAGTACCATTATCCACTTCCTGCGCTTCGTCAGAAACCGCGTCAACAGCAGCAGCAGCGCCATCGTCCCGCATACTGAGCATAACACCATCATTATATTAAGCTGATGATCCCTTATTAGTTCAAACATCCGCCCGTTCTCCTTCCGTTTCCTTTACTGCTCTTTCGCGCTCTCTTCTGCCGGAAGCTCCATCATCACCTCCGGTATGTGCTTCATGATCGTCCGCTCAAGCTGCATACTGTCTATGGGCTTAGGCAGATAACCGTTGAATCCGCGCTGTCTGTAGAATTCTTCATGCTCCGCTGCATTCGCTGTCAGGGCGTAGACAGGAAGATCAGCGTCTATCTCATGTATCTTTTTTACAAGCTCAAGTCCGTCCATCTCCGGCATTATCATCTCTGTCAGCACTACGTCAAAATGTGAGTCCTTTATCTTTTCAAGTGCATCTTCTCCGCTGGACGATGTGGTCACAAATACCATCGTCCCTTTCAGCAGTCCTTTTATTATGCTGAGATTCATTGCGTCATCATCTACTACAAGTATGTCTGCATCCGGCGCTATGAACTGCGGAGTATACCCCGTTCCGGCTTTCGCTGTCTCGTTTACCGCAAAACTGCCTATTGGCTCTGCGTCTGCTATGCGCTGCGGCAATGTGAGTATGAACTCGCTTCCGTTGCCGTACTCGCTCTCATACCATAACCTTCCGTTCATAAGCTCCGCAAAATGACGGTCGATGTCTATGCCAAGCTCTGATCCGTTCATTATTTCACCTTGCTCATTTTCATGCTTCTCGCGGGAGCCGGACTGCTGTGCTTTGCGTTCGGATCTGAATCCCATTCCTGTGTCCTTTACGGAAAAACGTATTACTGCTGTCCTTTCACTTCGCTCTTCCATCATTACACTCAGCTTTACTCCTCCGACCTGAGTATTCTTTACTGCGTTGACAAGGAAATTCATGACTATCTGCTTTATCTTTCCTACATCTCCGTATAATCGCTGCGGAAGCATATCGTCTGTCTCTGTCTCAAAGGTCAGTTCCTTCTCTGTACTGCGCGGTCGTATCACTGTTATCATCGAATTCAACAGCTCACGTATGTCGTATTCCTCCTCCGCCAGCCTTACCTTGCCGGACTCTATCCGGGACATATTGATTATATTGCTTATCATTCCCAGCAGCGACTCCGATGCGTTGCGCACTTCACGGGCATAATTCATCATTACTGCATGGTATTCCTTCGGGACTCCGGTCGGGTCTTCCCTCAGCGCCAGCTCGTTCATTCCCAGTATCGTGTTTATCGGCGTGCGTATCTCATGAGACATATTCGCCAGAAATCGTGACTTCGCTGTATTCGCACGCTCCGCTTCTTCCTTCGCTTTGTTTATCTCATCGTACTGCCGCGCTATTACCGTCGTCCGCATTATCCTCCAGACTGCAAGGCCTGTGATAAGCACCAACAGCGCTACAAGTATTATCCGCACTATCAGCAGCTCGTCTGCTCTCGCTGCCTTTACTATTCGGAAGGTGCTGCTCTGTATCACGGACCCTGTCGCCTTGTCAAGTATCTCAAGATGCAGCCGGTAATCACCGTAGGGCAGATTGGTGTACTCCAGCGGCGTCAGTCCGCTGCGCTTTACTGTGATGCCTTCGTCCGGTCCGCCTTCAAGATACATACGCACTGTGGGGTCCAGCATCGTGTAATCTATGACCGATGCAGAGATCTGCACCCTGCCCCGTGTCGCAGGCAGCTTGTATACCCCATCTTCATCAGGATATACTATGTCATTGTCACAGTATATCGAACGTATGTCCATCAGCAGACGCTCACTCTCTTCATAGTAATCGTTCAGGCTGACCTTTATTATTCCCTTTCGTCCGGGTATGTATAACGTGCTGTCTTCGTCCTCTGCACTGTAGGAATTCGATGTTATCGAGTAGGGCAGTCCGTTTGCCATCGTGTAAAGATGCTTCTCTGTTATCCTGTCGCTCATCAGCTCCGATGCCTTCACTTTGTATAGTCCGAATGAGGACAGTATCCATGCATTGTCGCTGCTGTCAAAATAAATATCATAGTTGTTCGTGTTGGGAAATGTACTTATCTGCCTTATCTGTCCGCTTTTCATGTACTCTATGGAGTTGGACGTTATTATCCAGTAGATCCCATGTTTATCATCTCTCTTTACACGCATGATGACTTCGCTGGTCAGTCCGTCCTCCCTGCCAAGCCTCTTTATTTCTTCTCCGGATATAACGTACAGTCCGCCTCCGTCTGAGCCTGCAAGTATATCGCCGTTTTCTGCCTCTTCTACAGTAAGGAGCACTGTATTGTTCAGTCCGTCCTCACTGCACAATGTGCGGACTATCCTGCCATTCCGGATCACCGCAAGTCCGCCGTTGGTTCCGACGATTATTCTGCCGTCTGATCCTATGCAGATACACCTTACATGATCGTCCGGCAGTCCGTTTTCCGTGGTATATGCCTTTATTTCTCCGCTGCGTGTAAAGCATACAAGTCCGGTATCATTGGTGTATGACGCTATCCACAGATCCCCCGCTGTATCCTCCTTGATGCAGCGTATCTTCGATGTGCCCATGTACTCCGTCAGCTCATTCTCTATGATACTGCCGCTGCTGTCTAATATTCGCAGTCCGTTGTCTGTTCCGATGTAAAGTGCTCCGCCGTACAGGCATGATGCGTTGGTGACCTCCTCCGGCAGTCCGTTTCTCTTCGTTATGTCTACATAGTTGTTGGTAACTATCTTCATTACGCCCTGTGTAGACGACGCTATCCACATATTACCCTGATAATCTGATGCGGTCATCTCTATTCCGCTGTTCATCGGCAAGTCTTCAAGCATATGGAATCCGTTGCGCTCGTCAAGATAACCGGCTGCTCCCACAGATGATACCCATACCCTGTCACAGTCATAGCTCAGCCAGTGGATACTGCCAAGCTCCGGTACCGGTATGCACTCCATGCTGCCTGCTTCTGCCCCGAATGTGCCGTAGTAGACCTTGCCGTCATCTGTGCCTATGTATACCTTGCCGGAAATGTACGGGTCTGCCATTATCGTCGTCGCTTTGCCTATGCCAAGCTCCTCGCTCTCATATACATTGATGACCTCACGCTTCTTTATCTCAAATAATGTTCCGCCTGAGGTCTGTCCATATATCCTCGTACCATATACATCTGCATCAAGCTTCAGTACACGCTCTCCGCTGTGCTCCGGCAGCTGTATCTCATGCACTCTCATCGATATGTCTGCATAGCATACTCCTGCCGTCGTTCCGATGAATATGTTTCCGTCACTGTCCTCCGCAAATACTCGTATCGATGACGACGGAAGCCCGTCCTTATAGGTAAGGTGCGTGCTCATTCCTCCATCGTATACTACTACTCCGTTGTCATTGGTCCCGACCCATATCCTGCCTTTGCTGTCTTCGTATATCCCGCGTGCACTGGTCATGCCTCCGCCGGTATCCATTACTTCAAAATATGTTCCGTCATACCTTATGACTCCGCTGTAGCCCCCTATCCATACCTGTCCCGTCCGCGAGCCAAGCAGATACATCGCGTCAGATGTGGGCAGCCCGTTGGAGGCATCATATATCTCTGCGGTATACCCTACGCCCGGTATCTGCTCCGTTGCTGCGTAGCCTCCGCCGTATGAGGTATACCTGCGGTCAGCTGCCTGCCGTATCGCTGCCGACGCTGACATTCCTGTACTCAGCTGCAGCAGGCATATCACTGTCATTATCAGCTCCGCTGCATACCTCAGCCTTTTCATTTTCATCCTTACGTATATCCTCCTATACGCCCTGATTATACTTGTTTAATACTTCCTTTACCTCCGGCAGCGCTTCCATGAATACCTCAACACATTTGGGGTCAAACTGCGTTCCGGCTCCCTCCTGTATTATGGATAATGCCTTCTCCAGCGGAAATGCCGGTTTGTATACTCTCGGCGATGCAAGTGCGTCAAATACGTCCGCTACTGCCATTATCCTCGCTGCAAGCGGTATAACTTCTCCGTGAAGTCCTTCAGGATAGCCCTTTCCGTCCCAGCGCTCATGATGATATGCCGCCATGTTGCGCGCTTCCTTCAGATAGTTCTCTCCCTCTACTGTACTGATCGCCTTCTCCATTATCTTCCTGCCCATCGTGGTGTGTGTCTTTATTATCTCATACTCCTCCGGTGTCAGCTTGCCCGGCTTGTTCAGTACATAATCGGGTATATTTATCTTTCCTACATCATGCAGCGGTGCGCTTCGCACTACGTCTGACATGAACTTCGGAGTTATCTTCTCTGCGTAATATCCCTTCTTCTTCAATCCTTCTACTATTATCTTCGCGTATGCCGCTGTCTTCTGTATGTGCGCTCCGGTGTCGGAATCCCTGTTTTCTACAAGGTCCGCCATCGTGATGATAAGTCCGTCCTGCATCTTTACGGTGTTCTCGGAAAAACGCCTGATGCTCCTCATCTGCTCTGTCTGGTTCATCGCCATATCACATATCGCCTGATACAGCTTCTCCACTTCATCTCCTGTGTGTACGTCTATGGACCTCAGCTTCCGCACCGTTTCATCAAGCTCCTGCTGGTCTGTGCCGGCTCCGATGAACTCTTCTACTCCGGCTACTATCTTGTTGATCGGGTATACCATGTATATTCCCGTCATCCACAGTGCATACGCCAGTACAAGCATCAGGAATGCCGCAAATATCAGCGCTACACGCAGTACAAAATCTCCCATGTAGTCCGCCATGTATGACAGCGATACGTCCGCGCCTGCGTAGCCTCTGCATATCCCGTTTTCATCCTTTATCGGATAATACGCCGTTACTACCCAGCCTGACAATCCTTCGCTCTCTATCGGCGCGATCTCTTCTCCGGCTTTCAATTCCGGTAAATACGGTATGAATGCCGATTCAAAATCACTGCGGTGTCCGGCTTCGTATGCAGGGGTATCCTCAGTTTCAAGGTCAAACGCATAGTAACAGCCGTCATTCCTGATCTGGATCACGTAAAGATACTTTACGCCCGATGCGGTGGATAATATCCTGTAGAGCATATCCTCCGTCTCTTTGTACCCCTCCGCTTCTTCTCCGATACTTATGTACTCCTCTATCTTGTCAGGATCGACCATCTCTGCCGCAAATTTCGCAGCACTCATCGCTGTCCCGATCTTCTCTTCCTTTACATTGCGGAAATATAGCCGCACTCCTGTCCAACCCATGATTATCGTCAGCGTGAATGCTACTACCACAAACATCAGCGTCATCCTGCGCTTCAGCGAGAAACTGATGTCATCACTGATAGAGTCCATTTCCTTTATTTCATCCATCGTCAGCGGTCTCTGTCTCCAGCCGCTGTTCCTTATGAGCGCCCTTTTGTCCCGGGGTATGAAATGCAGCAGTATCAGCGTGATTATCAGCGATAGTCCTTTGTCCGCTATGTTTATCCCCATGTTTATCAGCATGAACATCATGAACCGCTGATAGCCTTCTGAGTTCTCCATCGAATCTGTCAGTGACCTCAGCGAATCATTCTGCGGTCCGCCAAGCAGTCCCCATTGAATGAGCGCACTGATCGCTCCGCTGATGATTCCTGCTGATATGATGAATAATATTACGTCCTTTACCTTGTACTTCGCTCTGCCCCTTACAAACCAGGCTGTATATATCGCTATTATCGCATTGACTATGCCAAAATACATGGCGTCTCCATTGAACATCGAACATATCACATTCGTCAGGACCGCTGTCATTATTCCCGGAAATAATCCGCCGACAGCTGCAACTCCTATGGTTCCTATAGTGTCAAGATATATCGGGTATCCGGCACGATAGGATATGAATGCCAGCACCGCATTTACAGCTATGCCTGCTATTATCAGCATCGCCCTGTATCTGCTGCCCTTGTTCCTTATGTATGAGTTCGCTTTCATCTCTATATCCTCCGGCAGTTTGCGGGTTTTGCCCGACATACTGCAATTTCCCAACTTAAAGCTGCTTGATAAGCATCTCTTTGTACTATTATACCACAATTACATCACAAATTCAATATATATTAGTATTATTAACAGATTTTTAAACATAAATCCCTTTTTGGCGGTTTCTCCGTTGATAAAAAAACTGACTCCGCTTTTTTGCGAAGTCAGTCTTTCGTTTCTATTGCGATGTTATGCCCATTTCTTTCAGCAGCTCTCCTACATTACTGCCTATCTCTTTCTTTAGCTTTATCAGATCGGTAGTGTATTCCTCCGCCCGCTTTATCGCGTTTGGAACATTCTTCATCAGCCTGTCTGGTTTAAATGAACTTTTCGTATAACCGGCAAATACTTCACGCAGTTTGTTGTAACAGTATGTATCACCGGAGGAGTCTACCTCATTTTTCAGCATCTTCTTTTTATCAAATCTTGCTTTGAAATGCAGAAACAGCCAGAACTCAAAGCAAGGATTGGTCACACATAGTCTGAAACCATTATCCTCACAGGCTTTCTTTACTTCATCATACTGGTTTTGTAAAAAACTGTGTTTGTCTCTGTCTACTATCATCACGATCTGGTCCAGATCTTCATAGTACGTCAATTCGTTCTGAGCTATTATATCTGCTACCAGATTCTTCATAGCAACACTGTCTCTGAACTGCTGGCCTATCTTTTCCGATATTTCTTTAAAATATGTTTTAAGCAGTTCGTTTATCACATTTTGCAGTTCCTTTTCATCTATGCTGTCTTCCGGCTTCTTCTTGTGATCCCTGCGGCAGATCTCCTCCAGCTCTTGCGCTATCACTTTCTCCTTCTTGTTGTTTATGATATTATTCTCATTGATGTATCCGCTTATCCAGTCGATCACAGAACGGTAACTGTAATTCTTCTCCTTATGCTCCTTCAATGAGCGGAGTATCATTTCTACCATCTTTTTCGGATTGGAAAATCCTTCCTCACTGTTATGCCTTATCAGCATGACCAGCTCCATTATCATATTCTTGCCGGATCTTCCATAGTGATCTTCTATTGCTTGAAAATAGATCTCCTCTGTCTTTGAGCCTTCAAATACCAGAAAATATTTCTTCTTTATTTCGCGTCCGCCTTTTACTGTTTCTGTTCGTCCGGAACTCTGCCTCTTCTCCCTCATTGCTCTTCCTCCTCATAAGGAAAGAATGAAGTGAATATCGGTACTCCGCCATACCTTCCTTCCAGATATGCCTTGTCCAGCTTCGTATCGTTCCGCTCTTTGAACTCATCAAGGGAATATATACCCGAGCTTCCGTCATCACGCTTGTCTACTAACCATACCTCATCACGCCTGAGCAGATCATTATTCAGCAGCCGCGACTCATGAGTCGTTACTATCAGCTGAACATTGTTGCCCGCCGATACCCTGAGAAAGTCCCTTATGAATTTGTAGGTCAGTGCCGGATGCATACAGCGGTCTATCTCGTCTATGATAAATGTCGTGTTCTTCGCTGTCATCAGTACTTCAAGTATGTCCCACAGACGCTTGGTACCGTCTGATTCTTCGCCGAATGTGAATGTGTTGTCGTCCGAATGCTTTGTGCGCACCTCGTAATTCACTATTCTTTTATCAGTGAAAACTTTTGAAATGAATAAGTTATTCCTGCCATGAATACCAATGCAGCTATTTTGTATTTTTTTCGTATCATTCGTAGATTCTTTCATGGCATTATCCAGCTCTTCAGCGGAATCAACCATTATTTCATCGAAATACTTTTTATTTACAGATTGAATTAGTTTCGGATCAAATAAGGAAAACATTTTGTCAATACTTTTAAGTACATCTCTACGTTTATTCTTTCTTTCTTTATTTAAATGATATGATTCTAATTCTTTTTCAATTATGCTTTTGGATCTTAAAGCATTTTTAATAACCATCTCATTCCATTCCGAAACTTTTTCCCGATAAGCATCCAGAACATCAGCGGATCTGCTGTCGCTGATCTTGTTTTCTATTTCACTGGCTTCAACTTCTTTCAGATCAAGACGTGTGATACCGGTATCATACGAATTGAGAATATCGATCGCCATTCTGACGTTCTCCATCGTTGTAAAGAAAGAATGACCATATACAGGCTTGTCCGGACCGTTTATGTTCAGCGATTCCTCAAACCATTTGTATACCTTCCTGAGTATCATTACATCTGCATTTTCTCCGTTTTTTAAATAGAAATTCATGTTGATCCTGTTTATCGTATTCAGAAACAGCGTCGGTGTGTCTTCAATATATATGCTCAGGCGTGTGTACAGCTCATCATTCCGCCGCCACTCCTTTGAAACGTTTATGTCGTGATTTGTTATATCACGCTCAAATATCACACTGTCCTGTCCATCTCTGCTAAGCTTCACAAGCCACTCGGATACGAATTCCAGCGTGGATAATACCACCTCAAAGCCGTATGAATAGATCCTGCCGTCTAATAAAAGCTCCACTTCAAAATAACTCGGCTTCATTTCATTTCCTGTGCCTATCTTGGAATACTTGTCCCTGTAATTCACCGTTTCGCCTGTGAGTACTATTTCCCTCATGCATGATATGGCTTTCACAAGGTTGGACTTTCCTGATGCATTTGCTCCGTATATCGCTGCAAATTTCATCATGTCCAGCTTTCCTTCTTTGTATATATGATCCGGCTTGCTGCGGACTTTTCCGGGTATCATGGAAAACTCGTCCGAAACTCCGCTTTCATTTCCGGTAAATGACATGAAATTCTTTACGTTGAATCTCCTTAACATTGCATACACCTCCACTCTCATTATATACGATTTTTTCGGTTATGTCAATCTCAGATGTGCGATTTTTACCGTATTTTTATCTGCATTCTTCGATCGAATAACGTTTTTTTCTCATTCGCACAACATTTCACCCTTTACGCATAATATGCAAAACGGGAACACTTCATGCGAATTGTTCCCGTTTTTCTTGTATTTATGTATGCACTGTCTTGCCATTCAAAGCAAAATGTGCATGACATCACAATTTACAGCGCTCCAAGCCGCGCTAACTGCGTCTTCGCTTCTTTCATCAGCACCGTATAATCCGTATCCGTCCTGTTCCTCAGCAGCTCGGTCATCTCGTCTATCGGCTGCGATAAAGGCGTCAGTGACAGGTTTGCATACGTCCCTTTCAGTGCGTGTGCACTCTCAAATGCCCCGTCAAGATCATGCTCGCTCAGCTGATGCTCAAGCTCCTCAAGACGAGTGTCATTGGCCGCTCTGCCGACAAGTATCAGGTAAAACTCCTCCTTGTTCATGCAGCGTATCAGCCCTTCTTCTACATCTGCTCCATATTCCCTTAATTCTTCCAGTGTTATCATATTCTCTCCTCCTATATCTGTTTCATATGTGTCTTATCGCCTTGTCAGATATGACAAGCTATGCATTCATATCCCCTCCTGCTTATTTTTTATCATATATTATACCACGTAAAAATTGCTGTATTTACTGAATTATATGAATTGTTTATAAACTTTCGTTTCAGGACACGAAATTATGTAAAAATCGCGCTGTGTCAGCACATTTCTATTGACATTTCCATTAAATTGCTGTATCATATGTTTATAAGATTTGTTGCTTTTAGGCATGCAGCAAATCATAAAAGGAGGAGTTTTTATGAGTTCAAAGTTTGTTTCATCGCTGACTGCACTATCTATGGCAGCTTCTATGCTGTCTTTTGTGCCGGCCGCCGATGCTTCCGCCGCCGATACCTACCTGGTACGCGATAAGTGGGGGTACTGCTCTACCGCTAATTACGCGGAATCTGAGCACTTCGTTATCTTCTACGGCAATAACGATACCACAGGTAAGGTCAATGACGCTTTCCTTCAGCGAAACCTCAGAGACTACGAACAGCTGTGGAAATGCTACGGCGAATACCTCGGCATGGAAAATATGAATGTCGATATTTACGGCAAAAGTAAGCAGAAATACAAAACCAATATTTACCTCACTAATACCGGTCTCGATCAGTACCCCGAGGGCTGGGCTTTCATGAGCTCCGAGGACGGTTACGGCATCGAGATCATCAGTCCCGAGGCTATGCTCGATGACCTCACTATCGCCCATGAATTCGGTCACGTCGTTACCATGCAGCAGAAAGCATGGGTCGATCAGGAGATAACCGGCGCATGGTGGGAACCCCTCGCTAACTGGTTCCGCGAAATGTACCTCGGAAGCAAGTACTACTCCGGTTCTACAAAGACCTGCTGGTTTGAGCCGTATATCCGCAATATGAGCCTCACCCTCCCACACGGCAGAAATTACTATGAAGTGTGGCCGTTCCTCGTGTATATCTCCTATAACCCCGATAATATCCCCGGTCTCGGCGTTACTGCCGTTAAGAGGATCATCTCCGAGGCTCAACCAGATGAGTACCCTTTCGATACGATCACAAGACTGTTCGGTACCGATGCTCAGGAAATTTTCGGCCACTACGCTAAACGTATGGCTACCTTCAACTTCGCCGCTAAAGACGCTTACAGAGAGGAATTCAACAAAAAACTCGCTCAGTCTCCCTACTACTGGAATCTCTTCTATACCGTCCCGGAGGATAACGGTAACGGCTGGCTTCAGGTCCCTCAGGAGGAGGCTCCTATGCAGGCTGGTATCAATATCATCCCGCTGAATATCACCGGCGATGTGATCAGCGCGGAGCTGAGACCCGCTTCCGGCGATCCCAACGCTAATTGGCTGGCTTGCATCGTTACTGTCGATCAGAACGGCAATGAGTCATATTCCGATTTGTTCCGTTATACAGATAAAGCTCAGATCTCCGCCGATGGAGCTGTATCTGCTTACCTCACGGTTTCCGCTATGCCTTCGATCTTATGCAGAGTCAACGCCTTCCACAAGGAAAAGGATTCCCCCTACAAGGACGGTATCGAACGCAAACGCTATCCATATGAAATCAGGCTATCCGGTGCCGAAGTACAGCAGTCCGGCGGCTACTCCAAGGGTCGCGGTCATGTCCATAAAAACGGCGGCGGCTGGGTAGCTGACTCCGCAAGTGTGGCGGATTCCGTGTTCGTGGGCCCTGACGCTATGGTGCTCGGTTCCGCTAAGCTCTCCGGAAATGTCCGCGTCGAAGACCATGCTGTTGTTGCTAACAGCGTCACCGCCAAGGATAATGTCATCATCAGTGGCCATGCTGTCGTGGACGGCGGCGGCTGGGTTTACGATAACGGCTGGAAGTCCGGCAGCGTCACCCTCAGCGGCAATGCTTTCATCAGCGACAGCGCTGTTGTGGCTAACTCTTGCTCTGTATCCGGAAACGCTAAGGTCATTCAGAAGGCCTTCCTCAACGATGCTGTAAAAATCTCTGATAACGCTGTGGCAAAGGGTATGGCCTATGCCTACGGATCACCCTCTTACTCCGGAAACACCGTCCTCGACGGCGACTTCTGCAACGAGAAGTCCCTCAGCGATGGCGTGAACTTCGGCTGGCTGGACGATGACGGTCACTACACTCTCCCGGATAATTACATCGCAAGCTACGATTTCTCCAATTTTGAAGAGTGCTGGGCTTTTGATGCGAAAACTGCTACCAATGCCCGTCAGATAGGTGTTTCCTGGGACGATGAGCGCTCCTCTGCTTCCGGTGTGCTACAGTTCAACAGCGACGACTCTCTCCTGCTCGATCCATCGCTCCTACGCTCAGAAGACTTGCAGATAAGCCTCGGTGTCCTCTGGAAGGGCGGTCAGACTAAACAGGAAGTGTTCCGGTTCGGTGACGATAAAGCCTATGCCGCTCTTTCTCCATGTAACGCTGACGGTTTGGCTGAACTCGTCATCACCGACGGTATCACTACCGAAAAGCTTACAGCTCCTGCTGCCCTTGTCAAGGGTCAGTGGAACAAGATCACCATCAGCATCATCAACGGCAAGGGTACGTTCCTTATCAACGGTCAGAAGGCTGACGAAAAAGACCTCTCACTTAATATGATGTCCGTGTTCAGTGCTTCCTCCAATGACCGCGCTGTTGTCGGAAAAGGCTTCCGCGGCGCTCTGGACTACATACAGCTCACCAGCGACTACGCCGATGAACCCGCTGTTTCCTACTCAGTAAGCGAGGATCCCGATGACTCCAGCCTCACCGGTGTTACCGGCGATGTCAACGTGGACGGTAAGTTCTCTTTCGCTGACATGATCGCTCTGCGTAACTGGCTCCTCCATGCTCCGGAAACAGTCCTCGATGACTGGTGCGCCGGCGACCTCGTTGAGGACGGCAGGATCAACGCCTTCGATCTTGTCGCTATGAAATCTCTTATGACCTCCGGCAAATAAGAACCTGTCCACATAGGGATTCATGCACGTCTTTTCGTCAAATTTTGCCGGTGACTGCGTTAAAAATCCTT
>CADBNS010000124.1 GCA_902796065.1 Ruminococcus flavefaciens | reverse complement strand
GGGAGGATAGAGCCCTGGAGCATAGGAGTAACGACCTTGCCGTCGATAACGAAGAAGATGTTCATAGCGCCGACTTCCTCGATGTACTTCTGCTCAACGCCGTCGAGCCAGAGGACCTGAGAGTAGTTCTGCTTATGAGCCTCGTCCTGACCGATAAGGGAAGCAGCGTAGTTACCGCCAGTCTTAGCGAATCCTATACCGCCTCTTACAGCGCGGACGTACTTGCTCTCAACGTAGATATTAACGGGGTTGAGGCCGGTCTCATAGTAAGCGCCGGAAGGAGAGAGGATAATGATGAAGAGGTAGTGCTCACCGGGCTTAACGCCGAGGAACGGGTCAACAGCGATGATGAACGGGCGGATATAGAGAGACTCGCCCTCCTTAGAAGGTACCCAGTCCTTCTCTACCTTGAGGAGTTCCATGAGGCACTGCATACCGAGCTCTTCGGGGAGCTGCGGGATAACCAGTCTCTCATTGGACTTGTTAAGTCTCTTGAAGTTTTCCTGAGGACGGAAGAGCTGTACCTTACCGTCAGCAGTTCTGTAAGCCTTCATACCCTCGAATACTTCCTGACCGTAGTGGAAGCACATAGCAGCGGGGCTGAGTTCGATAGGAGCATAGGGCTTGATCTCAGGATCGTGCCAGCCCTGACCCTCATCATAAGGCATAACGAGCATATAGTCAGTAAAGATGTGACCGAAGCCGAGCTTATCGCCGGGCTGCGGCTTAGCTTTTAAAGATGCAGCTTTTGTAAATTTGATTTCCATTTTATTCAACCTTCTTTGAAAAATTTTCCCGTCCTGATGGCAGGGAATAAATAATGAACATCAGTTAACAGAGAAGTATTTCTTCTCATAGATCTTCTTGCATACCACTACAGCGGCAGCCGCGGCACCCGCAGCGAGAAGCGTAGTAGAAAGGGTAACAGCAAGGATAAGTTTACCTTTTTTAGACATAGTGACCTCCTTCAGGAGCGATAGTCGGATCATTATCTAATAAATAATTATATCATATCCTGCGAACAATTTCCATAGCCAAAGTCTAAAAATATGCACAAAATAAGGTGTGGAGATATGTTATATCTGCATATTATTCATCGTAAGTACGTACTCTGAGCACAGCGCCGAGGCTCTCAGCGATCCTGCGTGAAGCCTCTATCTGTTCAGCGGGAATGACATCGACGACGGACATAATGACCTTAGCCTTACCGGTCCTGACGCAGTCGGCAGTAAATTTCTGCATAGCAGAGAAAGCGTCATGGAACTTAGGGCGTGTAACAGCCATATATTCGTCCTCAGTGCCGGCATTGAGACTGACGGAGATAATATCGAGGACATCGCAGAGCTCAGCGGCAACAGACCTGCCGTTAATGCGGTCGCCGAGGCCGTTGGTATTGAGTCTCAGAACGGGACAGTTCTCGCGTCCGCGGAGGTACTCAGCCACAGCGATGATAGCATCTACGCGCTCAGTAGGCTCACCGAAGCCGCAGAAGACGATCTCATCGTATCTGGAAATATCGCGCTGGTCGAGGTTTTCGCGGATCTCGTCCATAGAAGGCTCATGGTCCAGCCACAGCGGGTCGGAGCCATAAGCGCCGTCGGAATTATTGCGAATGCAGAAAGTGCAGGCGCAGGGGCATCTGTTAGTGAGGTTGAGGTACAGATTCTTACCCACCTCATAGGAAATAGTCATTGACTTTTTCATATTCATCACTCCGATCTCAGTCTATATAAATTCTCGGCACTCTCTTGGAGATACCGCAAACCACCTCATAGCCAATAGTACCATAGACGGAAGCCAGCTCGTCAGCGGTGATGCAGTCGTCGCCCTCTCGGCCGATGAGTGTGACAATATCGCCGGAAGCGGCATCTGGGACGCAGCTGACATCTATCATGAGCTGATCCATACAAACTCTGCCGACTATCCTGCATCTTTTACCGTGAACGAGGATCTCACCCTTAGAGGAGAGCAGGCGTGAATAGCCGTCAGCGTAGCCGATAGTCACCGTAGCGATACGCATTTCGCGGTCAGCCACGAAGGTACGACCGTAGCTGATACAGTCGCCGGGGTTGACGGTCTTAACGTGGGAAATAACAGCCTTCAGCTCCATAATCGGCTCAAGGCCCTGCGGAATATCGAGGCTTATATCGGGGTGCAGACCATAGAGAATGATACCTGCGCGGCTGAGGGTACTGCGTGGAGAGTTCCTGTAGCAGGCAGCGGCGCTGTTCATGAAGTGAACGTGTTTGAGGCAGATACCGCGTTCAGAGAGAATATCGTAGGTATCGAGGATAAAGCTCTGCTGTTTGTCGGTATAAGCGACATCATCGGGATCATCGCTGTCGGCGACGGCGAAGTGTGTATAGATGCCCTCAACGGACAGACCGTCGATCTTCATCATCTCAGCGATCTCATCGGCGCACTGAGCGGGCGTATCGTGTTTGAGACCTATGCGGCCCATACCGGTGTCGATTTTGATATGGCAGCGGATAGGTTCCTTTGAGTTTTTAACGAGAGCATTGGCATACTCAGTGGAAACGACACCCTGGATAATATTGTACATAGCTATCTCGTGAGCGTACTCCGGCGGAGTATAGCCAAGAATGAGTATCTCAGCCACAGGAGCGAACTTTCTTACGGCAATAGCCTCATCGAGGTTAGAGACAGCGAAATAGTTTATACCGCACTCCGCATTGAGGCAGCGGACGATATGCTCATCACCGTGACCGTAGGCATCAGCCTTGACCACAGCCATGACCTCAGTTCCCGGGGAGTTAAGGCTTTTAATGACCTCCACATTTTTCTTGAGTCTGCCGAGAGAGACCTCAGCCCATGCACGTTTAAGATACGGCTTCATTCCGTTACCAATTCCTTTCTTTCTCTGCGGACGCACAGCGCTTTTGGGGCGGTAAAGTATACGTCCTGTTATAGATTAAAATTTAATTACAGGTTTCAAATTGCCTTGAAATGTTGATATTTCTATGATATAATTGTAGTAATCGACATATTGGAGGTGTGCTATGCTTACATCGCTTATTTCCGGCGAACCGGTACAGCTTGCGGAGGGATTCGCGCCGGACATCACAAAGACGGTCTGTATCTCAGGACACCGTGCGAAGAGCATCGCTCCCTACAACGGGAATCCGGTATATCAGAACATCACAGCAGCGGCAGTAAAGCTGCTGCTTGGAAGATATATAGATATGGCAGCAGAGCGCGGATACGTCAGCTTCATCAGCGGACTTGCCACCGGCACTGACCTCTGGGCAGCCGAGCACATCATACGCAAGCGCAGCCAGAACAGCAGCATACAGCTTATCGGAGCGATGCCGTATCTGCGTCATGCAGAGCGCTTCTCCGCAGCGGACAAGAGGCTGCTTGCAGAGGTTGAGCGTGAAGCCGACCTGCTGATCACGGTAGATCCTGACCCGGACATAGTCTACAGCAAGACTCACGGACGGGGTTCACGGGACCTTTACCGCAACCGCAACTATTATATGGTAGATAACTCAGCGGCAGTCATAGCGTTTTTCAACAGTGACGAAACGTTCTCGGGAACGGCACAGACGCTGAACTATGCATCGCGGCGCGGAAGGAAGATATGTCGTTTCGGGCTTGAGGACGTATACCGGATCATAGACAGGTCCGGCACAGATCTGCGAAATATAGCCAGAAGCATCTCATTTCTCGACAACGTATTTGATAAGTCGCTGTAGTGCTATAAACTATTATAGCACGATTTCAGGATTTTGCAAGTATTTTCTGAAATTGGGGATCACCCCGGGGAGCATCTGCCTTAGCTCTCCACACGACATTCAACATAATGTTGAATACTCAGTTTAAACAATGTCCAACATACATTCAATGTTGAAAATGTGGAAAACTTTGTTGAGAGACGGAATACAGCAAAGAGTTTTTAACGTTGAGATATGGAAAAAAATAAATATTCATGCACAATCGCATAATAAAGACCGGCAAGGTTATACGGTCTGTTTACATACCGTAGAATACACGGTATCGAAAGGAGAAAACTGAAAATGTCAAAAAAGAAAAACGGAAGCATCGCAGTCCCCTTCCTTGTGACCATATTTGTCGGACTGCTGATAGTCGGAGGAGCAGCCTTCGGGATATACAAGTACTTCGGGCTTGGCAATGATGAAGAGCTGAAGGACCCCACACCGCGTCAGGTAGCCACATCGACATACGAAGACAATCATACGATACTGATGATACTTGACGATCCGGAGATAGACTGTCCTGCGACATTTGTAATGATGCGGTCGATACCCAAGGAGAAGAAGCTGCTGTTCGTAGGCATACCGACGAACACGATCGCGCTTATCAACGACAAGCAGCAGAGCATGAACGGAGCCTACACCCAGGGCGGACCGCAGGCAGCAGTAGATTTCGTGCAGAACATCTTCGGGGTAACCATAGACCGCTATCTCAAAATGAACGGAGCAGCGCTCATCAAGATCTGCGACATACTTGGCGGCGTAACCTATCCCGTAAAGGCAGACATCATCGGATTCAAGAGTGACGGAACCGACCAGTACCTCAACTCAGAGCAGATACTGAAGCTAATGACCTACTCCCTGTTTGACGACGGAGAGATACAGCGCGCATACGTAGCCAGCTCAATAGCAGCAGACATGGTAAATCAGGCAGACGGCAACCGAATAGCAGACCGATTTGATGACAGCTTCAATACGATAGCAAATATGTCAGACACGAATATCACATCAGTGGACTACAAGAACCGCAAGGTAGCGATAAAGAATATGCTTTCAAGGGGAACAAAGATCGCCTCCTTCCTGATCATGGACGGCCAGAAGGCAGACGGCGACTTTATCCCAAGCTCCGGCTTCATCAACAACGTAGTTGACCAGTACTTCAAGGACGGAGAGGGCAAATGACGAATATATTCGACACTCATTCCCACTACGCAGACCATGCATTTGACGAGGACAGAGCCGCAGTACTTGCACAGCTTCCTGAAAAAGGGGTAAAGTACGTAATGCTGGCGGCATCTGACACCCGTGACATAAAAGAGAACTCCCGTTTATCGCAGGAATACGGGTATATATGGTCATCAGCGGGTATTCATCCGGAATACGCCGCAAGCGTAGAGGACGGATACATGGAGCTGATACGTGAGACCATAAAAGCCAATCCGAAGGTAAAGGCGATCGGAGAGATAGGGCTTGACTACCACTACGAAGGCTATGACAAGGCGAAGGAGATACAGCTGTTCACAGAGCAGCTTGAGCTGGCAAAGGAGCTTGATATGCCGGTCATAGTCCATAGCCGCGACGCCTCGGCAGACACACTGGAGCTGCTGAAGAAGTACCGTCCGAAGGGCGTGGTACACTGCTTCAGCGGATCGGCTGAGACAGCAGCGGATGTCATAAAGCTGGGGATGTACATAGGCTTCACGGGAGTCATAACATTCAAGAACGCAAAGAAAGCGGTACGTGCACTGGAAGCGGTACCGATGGACAGGCTTGTGCTTGAGACTGACTGTCCCTACATGGCGCCGGTACCGTTCCGCGGAACGCGCTGTGACAGTTCGCTTATCGCCTGCACGGCAGAGAAGGCGGCAGAGATAAAAGGGATACCGGTACAGGAACTTATCGACATAACTTGTGAGAACGGCAAGAGGCTATACGGGATAGAATAGGATACCAACTTCAGGATCGGGGAAAAAAGATCAACAGAGAGGTCGGCTGAGATGTATTACTGCTGCGGAATTACAGAAAAGGGCGTGATGCCCCATAATGAAGACGCAATGCTTGTAGGCAGGGAGGTCAGGGATTCGGGCGTTACCGAACAGACGCTTCCGGCGCCGTTTTTTGCTGCGGTATCGGACGGAGTATCAGGTGAGCTGTCCGGAGAACTGGCATCTATGATGTGTCTGCGGAGGCTGAGCGGTTCTGATTTTTACAGTGAAGACCGGCTGAAGGACGGGATACTATCCATACACCGTGAGCTTGCGGAATACAGCAAAAACTCACCGGAGGCGCACAATATGCAGTGTACGCTGTGCGGGATCGCCATAGACAGCAATGAGAACATAACGGCATTCAACATTGGAGATTCGCGGCTGTACAGGTTCAGGGACGGAAGGCTCCGGCAGCTGTCCCGTGACCAGTCGCTGGTGCAGTTATTATATGAAGAGGGCACTATCACTCGTGAGGAGCTGAAAACACACGCCCGCAGGAACATAATATTCCCGGCGCTTGGAAATATCACATCGGAACCTACGGTAGACACCGAGCCGATAGAAGGCGGAATGCAGTACGGAGACATACTGCTGCTGTGTACGGACGGACTGTCGGACTACATATCGACCCAGGACATACAGGAAGTGCTGGAGCTGCCGAAGAGCCTGTATATGCGGCTGCAAATGCTGGTAGACATGGCGATGGAGCGCAAATGTCAGGATAACATATCGGTAATAGCGATAGTATACAAAGAATGAAAAAACTGAGAGCAGACAGCTCTCAGTTTTTTTATCACAGGATAAAGCAGATCAGACCGGAGCAGCCGTCATTGATGACTCTCTCCAGAGTTTCCTGCAATTTCATACGAGCGTCCACCGGCATTTTGCAGAGCTTGCTGTGCAGTCCCTCGTTGACCAGTTCATGGAGTGATTTGCCGAAGATATTGCTTTCCCAGATCTTAGCTGGGTCCTCATCGAAGCCGTCGAGGAGGTACATGACCAGTTCCTCGGACTGTTTTTCGGTACCGACGATAGGAGAAACGGTAGTATTAATATCAGCTCTCATCATATGTATGGAAGGAGCGGAGGCTTTAAGTCTTACGCCGTACTTACCGCCCTGCTTGATGATCTTAGGTTCTTCAAGAGAGAGTTCTTCCAGCTCCGGCATAACGATACCATAGCCGGTAGCCTCAACTTCTTCCAGAGCCGGAGCGATGCGGCTGTATTTTTTCTTGATGTCGTTTAGCTCCATAAGCAGGGGCATGAGGTCACTTTCGCTGGATATATCGATACCGGTAGCCTCGCCGAGGATCTTATAGAACAGGCTGTTATCCAGTTCAGCAGAGACAGTTACGGAGCCTGTGCCGAGGTCGATAGCGGAAACGGAAGCCGAAATGATATGGGGGCACTCCGCCATAGCATCGGCCGCTGACTGCACCTCACGGACGAGGCGAATATCCTTTGCAGCGCTGCGGATACAGTCCAGTATCTCAGTGCGGAGCCAGTGGCTCTTATCGAGGGTATTTATCCAGCGGGCGGTGCGGATATTGATCTCGCGCACGGGGAAGGAATAGAGCATTTCCTGCATGATACCGCGAATATCGTCCTCATCGAGGCTCAGGCAGTTGACAGGAATGACCTTGGTATCGTACTTATCAGTCAGCTCAGCGGCGAGGGCTTTAGCCTCAGGAGAAGCAGGATTGATGGTATTCATAACGACGACGAAAGGCTTACCCAGATCTTTGAGCTCATTGATAACGCGCTCCTCGCACTCCTCGTACTCACAGCGCGGAATATCGGAGATAGAGCCGTCAGTAGTGACGACCATACCGATAGTGGAGTGGTCAGTGATGACCTTCTGGGTACCTATTTCAGCGGCCATATTAAAAGGGATCTCCTCATCGAACCATGAGGTCATGACCATACGCGGCTGTTCGTTTTCGATATAGCCGATGGAGCTTGGAACGATATAGCCCACGCAGTCGATGAGCCGGACGCTGAACGAAGCGCTGTCACCGATAGAGACAGTCACGGCTTCCTCGGGGATAAATTTAGGCTCAGTAGTCATGATAGTCTTGCCGGCGGCAGACTGAGGCAGCTCATCAAGAGCGCGTTCACGCATGAACCCGCTGTCGATATTTGGGATAACGAGGGACTCCATGAAGCGTTTGATGAAGGTCGACTTACCGGTCCTTACGGGACCGACCACGCCGATATAGATGTCACCGCCGGTACGTTCGGCGATATTGCTGTAAATATCCTTAGCCATAATCTACTCCTTACAGTTATTCCTTGATAGGTATCAGCAGCATACCGCCTGAGCTGAGCTTATCGCCGGAGAGTTCATTTTCCTCCATGACCGCCGCAACAGAGGTACTGCAACGTTTAGCAATATCCCATATATCCTCATTTTCGACGCCGAAATAGAGTTTCACGGCATAGTCACCGTCACGGAGCTTATGAGCGGAATCGTCCACGACAATATCGGTGACAGCGCGGACATCGGCGGAGCTGTAAATGCTTATCCGTGCAGAAATATCCGCCCTTGCGTTGAGTTCACCGTCAGCGCCGATGGTATAGGAGACATTTCCGGCGGATATATCGGCGGAGACCGCAGAAGCCGGAGTATCGCCTGACAGAGGTATACTTTCCTCGAAGGTCTCGTCCTTATCGGTCATGACCATAATACCGGAGCTATCCTTAGCCGCCATTGAGTAAGTGAGCATACCGGAGATAACAGCAGAGTGTCTGTCATCGGAGACACGGGCGTTTATATTCCGTGGAGTACACCACATAGCGTACACAGTTTCGGGAACGCTGTCGCCGCCGCAGAGCTTAGCGGAGTGGCGGAAGCTCTCATTATAGATAACGGGGATCTGTTCCGCGCTAATATCGGACAGAACGACCTCACAGGGATATACAGTAGAGAAGGCATCGCTTACGACCATAACAGAGGCGGACTTAGCAGCGCTGCACCGCAGTCTTAGTTCCAGCTGACAGCGGAGTACGCGGTTATCGCCGGCAGGGTCGGCAGCCGGAGCAGCCTCGCAGCTAATGACCTCAGCGCGGACGCTGCAATCGAAGGAATCGTCCACGCCGTCGAGGTCGATGACCTGACTGAAGGGCATAGTGAAGGACATAGACTCAGCAGCGCCGGAGCCGTCCTTTTCGCAGGAATAGAGGACTTCCACATCGGCCTCACCCTTAGCGAGGAGCTTACCTGATATGAGTTTCACCTCGCAGTCGGAGCACTGACAGCGAGCGCTGATGATGCTGATAATATCCGGCTGAGCAGCACCGAGGTCCATATCCTCGCTGAGCTGAACGAGTTTTTCAGCAGAGAGCTTGCCGGCAGCGAATCTGACGGGGACTTTTTTCAGCTGAATGTTCATACCCTCCGCATCTGACACGACCTCCTGCTCCCGCTGACCCACAGCGGAGATCTTCACAGAGACAGCGGCACGAATATCCAGTCTGCGCTTATTGACGGCGCGGAAATTGACATGATCGGTCTTAGCTGAAATACTGATT
Organism: Ruminococcus flavefaciens; assembly: GCA_902796065.1. Lineage (GTDB taxonomy): Bacteria > Bacillota > Clostridia > Oscillospirales > Ruminococcaceae > Ruminococcus > Ruminococcus flavefaciens_X. The sequence goes on along the minus strand of CADBNS010000124.1, from coordinate 24,171 downwards.
TCCGGAGCATCAGTGATACGTCCCAGCTCAGCCGACTTAGAGAAGGACTGATGCTGAGTGATGCATTGCAGCACAGAGCTGTCCTCGCTGCAATAGAGTATTCTCAGTTCACAGCGCAGTTCATAGGACAGCTTATCGCCGTTGACGGAGTAGTCCGACACGACCGGCACAGCCTCACATCTGACGAGCCGGAAAATATCGGGATAATAGTCGGGGAGAATATAATCCAGCTCCACGCTCTGTTCCTGAACGCCGTCGAAGATACGTTCAGAAGCGGGAACGGTCTCCCTGTTAAGTCTGAATTCCATAAATTGACCTCCTTGAAGAAATGCTTTGTACAATGATATTCAGGAGGCGGGGACAATATTCAAAAAAATTTTTTTGAGAAAGTGTGATATTTCAGTAATGAATATCGTTTATAATACAGAAGCGCTTCAAAAGATGAAAGAGAATGAAGGAAAGGAGAGAAGCATTTGACCAATACAGAAATGACAAGGATATACGACCGCTACTCCGGGGCAGTATACCGTACAGCATTCACGATGTGCAAGAACACAGCTGATGCCGAGGACATAACGCAGGAGACCTTCATACAGCGATTCCGTACAGACATCAGCTTTGAAGATGACAGATCTGAGAAATCGTGGCTGATACGAGTAGCAGTAAACAAATGCAAGGATATGTTCCGGTCGGTGCGTTACAAATACTTTTATTACACAGTATCCCTTGACGAAGTTGACCTGATATACGAAACGAAAGATGAAAGCGAAGTATATCATGCTGTAATGGAGCTTCCTCCGAAATACAGGATAGTGATACATCTGTACTACTATGAGGGCTACAGCACAGCGGAGATAGGCAAGATAATCGGCAGATCTGAGACTGCTGTGCAGACTCAGCTATACAGAGCAAGGAAGAAACTAAAAGACAAGCTTGGAGAGGAGATGTATCTATGAACATGAACGACTACAGCAGAGTTACAGGGCGGATCGAACCGTCCGAACGATGCAGGAACGAGGTACTGAAAATGAACAGTGAAAGAAAGCGTAAGATAGTAAAGAGCAATACCGGCAGCCGCACAGCAGCGATGGCAGCGGCAGCAGTACTCATCGCAGGGGGAGCCGGAGTAACAGGCTTCCACTTCCTGACGCGGGGAGCCAACGGACCCTCCGCAGATCCGGAGCCGATAGCAGCAGAGACGACCGAAGCGCCCACAGAGGAGCCGACAACAGAAGCAGAGCAGCCGACAACAGAAGTGGTCGAAGCGGAATTTGAGATACTTGGTACATCATTAAAGAATAACGAACTTACGATCGACGTTCAGGTGCGGCTGCCAGAGGAATACGAATCGATCAACGGAGAAATGTCACTCAAAGCAGCAATGGAAATAGACGGCGAACCGGTGGGCCTGCCTGATTATAATGAAGAAGGCTGTAGATACGTAAATTTCCACAAATCTGAAAGTGAAAACGTATGGCTGGGCACAGTGACGCATTATCTTTCCGAATCAGGCGAACTTCAGGGCAAAAAGGAATTAAGCGTACACCTGTACGATATGTCTGTATACTCATATTCTGAAACAGATGACACATCTCAGGAATATAACATCAGCGGAGACTTCACATTCATTACGACAATGGAATTTGACGGAAAATCGCCCGTAATAGAGAAGGACGGCTTCGAGGCACACATCATAAAGAACACACCGGACATGGTAATTATCGGCGGAATTGAGAGAAATGATCTGGAAACATACCTTATAGAAAAGGGCTGGGACACGACCAGCGAAGAATACAAATATAACGGTGTACATCCGGTATTCACGATAATCGACGAGAACAATAACGAGCTTACGCCGATACCCGGCGATGACAATGGCTGGCTTGAGACAGTAGACATATCAAACGGCGGACAGCTTGCAGTAAGCTGCTACAGACCGCCGACGGACAACATCAGATGTGTATTTGTAGACAAGAACCAGCACAAATCGCCCCTTGGAACAATAGACATAAACACAGCATACGGCACAAACACCTTTGAAATAGTGGCAGAGATACCGATAAACCTGTCGCAGTACCCGATGGACAGCGAATAAAAAACGATACCCTGACCGCAGCAGCAGTCAGGGTATATTTTTATTGTAATTCTCACACCTGTTGGATACGGAGCGATCAGTTATTTCTGAAGCACTCATAGATAAGCTCGGTGATCTCATCGCCGTGAGCGATAAAGCGGCTCAGGAGCAGTAACAGTTCATTAGCGCGGGATAGGCACTGAGCCGGAGACTTATCGCGGAAGTAGCCCTCCTGCGTTAGGTAGTCGGTGAGGTAGCGGACAGCGAGCTCGCCGGTACTCCAGAGAATGCCGTAGTAGAGGGAATGGACCTCATCGCCGGAGAGCGCACCCTCCAGACCGTTAGCGAAGCCGCGGGCGACATCTCTTACCGCGGACATATCGTTATCATTACCGCGGCAGACAGAGCGGACGAGGTCGCCGAAGTCCAGAGCTGCATAGCCGTCCATGACCGTATCGAGGTCGATAACGGCGGAAGGAGAGCCGATAATGATATTATCGGGCTTAGCATCGCCGTGAATGACGCGCTTTGGGAAATCGGCAGTAAAGACCTGCGCGAGGGTATCATTAAGGCTGCTGAGGCGGTTAATGACAGCGCCGTCCAGTTTTTTCATAGAAGCGGAAGCCATAGCGGAGTTCAGCTTTGCGAAGTACGCACCGAAGTCATGGTATCCGGGCAGAGCAGGTCTGAGTTTTATTTTTCTTGAGCCAGCGACTCTCATGAACACACCGAAAGCTCTTCCGGCGAGGAAGCAGCAGTTATAAGGCATAGTGGGAGGAGCGCAGTCGATGTACTCATAGACCCGCCAGAAAGCGCCGTCGGACTCGACCCACATACTCTCCCCTGCTGACAGATAATGTGGCAGCAGGATACTATCGGCAGCCTGCTCACTGAAGAGAGCAGCAACAGCGGAGATATTATGCATGATATTATCGGGCTCAGAAAAAACGCTGTTATTCAGAGCCTGCACGACGAACCTGCCCTCGGGACAGACTGCGAGGAAGGTAGAATTGATATGTCCGCCCTTCAGCTCGGAGAACTCAGCGGGCTCGCTGATGCCGAAAGGATTCAGAATAGCTGTCAGATCCATAAGATCACTTCCAAACATAGGGGGACGGACACAAAAGTCCGTCCCCTTGATAATAATATGGTAACGTTACGAGCGTTATCAGTTCTTGAGGCTGTGCATAGGAGCGGGGATACGGCCGCCGCGGTTGATGAACTTAGCAGCGGACTTTGTTCGGATAGGCATAACGGGGCCGCTGCCGAGGAGACCGCCGAATTCGAGGGTCTCGCCCTCTTTCTTGCCGACAGCGGGGATAAGGCGGACAGCGGTAGTTTTAGTATTGACCATACCGATAGCAGCCTCATCAGCGATGATAGCAGAGATAGTTTCGGGAGCAATATCGCCGGGAACGACGATCATATCGAGACCAACTGAGCAGACAGCGGTCATAGCCTCCAGTTTTTCGAGGCTTAGGGTACCGGCAACAGCGGCATCGATCATACCGGCATCTTCAGAAACAGGGATGAAAGCGCCGGAGAGGCCGCCGACGGTAGAAGAAGCCATAACGCCGCCCTTCTTGACAGCGTCATTGAGCATAGCAAGGCAGGCAGTAGTACCGTGGGTACCGCACTGTTCCAGACCCATTTCCTCGAGGATATGAGCGACACTGTCGCCGATAGCCGGAGTAGGAGCGAGGGAGAGGTCAACGATACCGAAAGGAACGCCGAGGAGTTCAGAAGCTCTTGCGCCGACGAGCTGACCCATACGTGTGATCTTGAAAGCGGTTTTCTTGATGATGTCAGCTATCTCGTTGATAGAAGCATCAGGGTACTTAGTCAGAGCAGCGCGGACAACGCCGGGACCGGAAACGCCCACATGGATCTCGCAGTCCGGCTCACCGACACCGTGGAAAGCGCCTGCCATAAAGGGGTTATCCTCAACGGCATTGCAGAAAACGACGAGCTTGGCAGCGCCGATGCAGTCGCGGTCGGCGGTACGAACAGCAGTTTCCTTGACGATCTGACCCATGAGCTTTACAGCGTCCATATTGATACCGGACTTAGTAGAGCCGATATTAACGGAGGAGCAGATATTATTGGTAACATCAAGAGCCTCCGGGATAGAGCGGATAAGAGCCTCATCGCCAGCGGAGAAGCCCTTCTGAACGAGGGCGGAGTAGCCGCCGATGAAGTTGACGCCGCAGGTATCGGCAGCCTTCTGGAGAGCCTTAGCGAACTTCACAGGATTCTGACCGGGGCAGGCAGAAGCGAGCATAGCGACAGGGGTAACAGAAATTCTTTTATTAATAATAGGTATACCGTACTCTTTTTCGATCTGCTGACCGACGGGAACGAGGTTTTTAGCGCGGTCAACGATCTTATTGTAGACCTTCTCGCAGGCCTTATCAATATCGGTATCGATGCAGTCCAGGAGGGAGATACCCATAGTGATGGTTCTTATATCAAGGCATTCGTCCTGGATCATACGGATGGTTTCGAGTATATTATAAACGTTAAGCATCGGGGACTTCCTTTCTTACTCAGATATTATGCATGGAGTTAAAAATATCCTCATGCATTGTGTGAATTGAAAGACCGAGCTCTGAGCCAAGTGCCGTCATACGGTCAACGAGTTCAGCGAAGTCCTTATCCATGCCGCTAATATCGACGAGCATGATCATAGCGAACATATCCTGAAGAACGCTCTGAGTGACCTCAATGACATTTGCGCCCATTTCAGCGCAGATACCGCTGACTTTGTGGAGAATACCCACATTATCCTTACCAATTACAGTTACAACTGCTCTCATATTTATACCTCCGTATATGTGTTTACGCAGGGCAACAACGGAGCGGAGCTCCAAAGCATTGCCTGCGGTCTAAGCGTACATTCCATTATACCATATATCGACCAAAAAATAAAGACCTATATTTAATTTTATTTTTTAAACAGTAGAAAGCGAAAAAAACTGTAGCATAGCTGGAAAAAATGTGGTATAATTAAGGTATTCTATTGCTTTCCCAATTAAACTTTGCCCAAAAAGGCGAAATCAGAAAGGAAACATATCAGGTTTTCTGATGCAGATAAGTTTTCTTTATGTTGAGCATTGGCTGGCAAGGTATAGTTGTGGGAACAATAATGACTGGAGGGATAATGTTGAATCTGATCGACTGTCACACACATACTCAGTACTCAATGGACTCTGACGCAGACATATTCCGCATGGCAGAGCGAGCCTGTGAGCTTGGACTTGCAGCATACGCCATAACGGACCACTGTGAATGCAACTGGTGGTATCCTGCGGCGCACTACGGAGCGACCGACCTGTCAGAGGATTTTGACTTTGGTGCGGACTATGAGGCATCAGTCACAGCGGTAACAGCGCTGAAGGAGCGATACGCCGGAAGGCTGAATCTGATATGCGGAACAGAGATGGGACAGGCGATACAGGCGCCGGAAATAGCTGAAAGGATATGTACTGACAGCCGACTGGACTTCGTTATTGCCTCGATACATCAGATAAGGAATGAAAAGGACTTTTACTACATAGACTACAGCAAAATGACTATGGACGGGATATACGACCTGCTTGAGCGTTACTTCCGGGAGGTATACGAATTATGCCGCTGGGGGAAATTCGACGTATTGGGTCATCTGACGTACTGCATCAGGTACATGAAGATGCGCAGCGGGATCGACCCGGACCTTAGCAGGTATGACGAGATCATAGCAGAGAGCTTCCGTGAGCTTGCGCAGAAAGGCAAGGGCATAGAGATAAACACCTCCGGCATACGACAGGGCGTGGGAGAAACTTTTCCCGGCGTGAAATATGTGCGGTTATTCCGCGACATGGGAGGAGAGTTCGTATCGATAGGCTCAGACGCGCACACAGTTGAGGATCTCGGAGCAGATCTCCGTAAAGGAAACGAAACAGCGAAGGCAGCGGGATTCAGTCATCTGACATATTTCCGCAGCCGCAATCCGGTACAGATACCGATAGACTGAAACTAAGTGAAAGGACATGGTACAATGAAAAACGATATAATCAGGATATTACAGCAGAACGCGCGCATATCCGACGCAGCGCTTGGTGTTATGCTTGGCATCACAGCCGAACAGGCAGCAGCAGAGATACACAAGCTTGAGAGCGAAGGAGTGATCCGCGGATACAGCGTTATCCTTGACGAGGAGCTGTACGACAAATCGACGGTATACGCAACCATAGAGCTGAAAGTAACACCACAGCGTGACTGCGGCTTTGACGACATAGCAAAGACGATAATGATGTACGACGAGGTAGAAAGTGTCAGCCTCATGTCAGGTGCATACGACCTTGCGGTAGAGGTAAAGGGCAGCAATCTGAAGGACGTAGCGCTGTTCGTATCTGAGCGGCTTTCGACCATAGACGGAGTACTGTCCACAGCAACGCATTTTATACTGAAAAAATACAAGGAAAAGGGTATCTTCATCGACCGCGAGGAGCCCGATGAAAGGGGTCTGGGTTAATCGTGATAGATTACGACAAGGTACTATCGAACAAGATAAAGAGCATCAAACCGTCAGGGATACGAAAGTTTTTTGATATAGCCGGCACAATGGAGGACGTTATCTCACTTGGCGTCGGGGAGCCTGATTTTTCCACACCATGGGTAATAAGAAGAGCAGCTATGCAGGTGCTTGAGCGCAAGCACATAGTCTACGGACCGAACAAGGGACTTGCTCCGCTGAGAGGAGCGATAAGCGACAAGATAAACAGCAAGCACAAGGTGAAGTACGACGCTGACAAGGAGATAATAGTGACCGTAGGCGGTTCAGAGGCAATAGACCTTGCAGTCCGCGGACTCATTGACCCGGGCGACGAGGTACTGATAGTAGAACCGTGTTTCGTATGCTATGCGCCGCTGGTAGAGCTTGTAGGGGGCGTAGCGGTACCGATACCGACGCGCATCGAGAACAATTTCAAGCTGACGCTGGAGGATTTTGCCGACAAGGTAACAGAGCGCACGAAGCTGATAATCATGCCCTTCCCGAACAATCCGACGGGAGCGATAATGACCCGTGAGGACCTTGAACCGATAGCGGAATATCTGCGGGGCACAAACATAATGGTACTGTCTGACGAGATATATTCCGAACTGACCTATGGCAGGAAGCATTTCTCTATAATCGAGCTGGAGGGAATGCGTGAGCGGACGATATATGTAAACGGCTTCTCAAAGGCATACGCAATGACAGGCTGGAGACTTGGCTACGTAGCCGCACCGGAGCCGATAATATCGCAGATAGCGAAGATACACCAGTACGGCATCATGTGCAGTCCGTACATAAGCCAGAATGCAGCCATAGAGGCGCTGACGTCCTGTGACGACGAGGTAGCGAAGATGGTATCAGAGTACAATGTACGCCGCCGTTTCCTTGTCAGTGAGTTCAACAGACTTGGGCTGAGCTGTTTCAATCCGGAGGGAGCATTCTACGTATTCCCCTGCATAAAGAGCACCGGACTGACCAGTGAAGAATTCTGTGAGCGGCTGCTGTACGAAGAGAAGGTAGCAACAGTACCGGGCTCAGCATTCGGAGCCAGCGGAGAGGGCTTCATACGCATATCCTACGCATACTCACTGAAGCATCTGATGGAAGCGATGAAGCGAATAGAGAAATTCCTTGGCAAGCTGGAGGAAGAGAAGAAATGAAAGTAAAGACAGCCGCGAAGCTGAACCTTGCGCTGGACGTAACGGGAGTACTGCCCAACGGCTACCACACATTGAAAAGCGTATTCCAGACCATAGGGATATACGATGAGGTAACGGTGGAGCTGACCGCGCCGGACGAAGGCATCGTGATAAGCTGTGACGTACCGGAGGAATTCGCCAGTGCCGACCCTATCCCCTGCGATGCGCGCAACATCGCATACAAGGCAGCGCAGCGAGTATTTGATGAGTACGGCACAGATACAGGCTGCCGTATCCACATAAAGAAGGGGATCCCGTCACAGGCAGGCATGGGCGGCGGAAGCACCGATGCAGCGGCAGTACTGTACTGTCTTGAGAAGCTGACCGGAAAGCGGCTGAGTGCGCCGGAGAAGCTGGGTGCAGACGTACCGTTTTTCCTGACAGGAGGAACAGCATACGTTGAAGGCATCGGAGAAAAGATAACACCGATAGCGGACTATTCCGGACGCATACTTGTCATAGGCAAGGGGCGTGAGGGAGTCTCCACAGCAGAGGCATACCGTGCCATAGACGGGCTCACATCGCCGGAGCATCCTGACGCAGAGAAGCTGGCGGAGAAGATAGGTACAGAGCCGGACGGAGCATACCGCTGGTTCGGGAATCTGTTTGAAGAGGCGATAAAGCTGCCGGAGGTAGAAGAGATAAAGTCCGTCATGGCAGAAAGCGGAGCGCAGAATCCCTGCATGACAGGCAGCGGCTCAGCGGTATTCGGGCAATTCACGGACGAAGCATCGGCAGAGCTATGTGCAGAGAGACTACGCACAAGCGGATATTATGCACAGGTATGCAGGACGGTGAGCAGCTCATTCATCGAGGAGTCCTGAGCATAACTTACAAAAAGTGCAATAATTATTTGTGCAATCATACAAAGATATATCCCCCGAGAAAAAACTCCGATGATTAATTGCATTTATTAATAACGGATTTTTCCGGGGGACTCTGTTTCTGAAATGCCCGAGTCAGAAACGATCCCTATCATAATGAAAGGAGTAAGAACCATGAAAAAAACAAATGCAACCATTCTTACAGCCGCAATGTTTGCCGCAGCAGTAAATCTCGTACCGGGATCAGGCGCAGAAGACGGTGCAGCTGGTGGAAGCAGCACGATGCTGACAGCAGGAGCAATGACTACTGAAGCACCGATGGCCACATATCAGGTCGTATATGGACCACCTTGGTCATATGACAACCAGACAGAAGACATCGATGAGCCGGAGTACACCACAACATCGCCAACCACAACCGTGATGCAGACAATGTACGGCCCACCGTGGATGTTCGGAACAACGACAGTTGCAGATCCGGAGCTGGAGACTACGACCATTACGATGCCGATGACGGAGCCGCTGTACGGCCCACCGTGGATGTTCGGAACAACGACAGCTGCCGATCCGCAGCCGGTGGTAACGAACGATCCGACACCGCAGCCTGCATACGGTCCGCCGATGCTGACACGTGGAGACCTGACAAGAGACGGAAGAGTCAATGCGTTTGATCTTGTTGCAGCAAAGCAGCTGCTTGTAGATCAGGACAAATACGATCTCTTTGATCTGTTCAACGCAGCAGATTTCAACCGTGACGGAGTAATATCAGTAGCTGATCTTATCAGCATGAATCGCTTCCTGCTCGGAGACAAAGAAGGATATGATGAGAATTACGGCGAAGATACGCCGGTGGTGACGACCACAAACCGTATCATCGACGACGATGAAAGAAACAACGAGAGTACCACAACGCAAACATCAACGTACATACCCGATGATGACCGTTCAACGACGACAACAGGAACATTTGCGCCGCTGTACGGACCTCCGTGGGTATTTGACCGCTGAAAAGAAAAGGGAAATTAGTTTTCTTATGCACTTATATTGACTCATGCCAAAAGCGGACCCTGCACGGTCCGCTTTTATTTTATCGCTAAAAACAGGGAAAAACACTTGACAGCGGGTAAAAATGGTACTATAATCAAAGTAAGCCCGGTATAACAGGCGCCGATAATTCAGCAGATTATCCAAACGCCGGATGATATGATTGTGCAATCATACAAAGATGCCTGTATCCGGAAAAAACTAAGCATAGTTTTGACATTTATATTATGAGTGTGTTTACTGCGCAGGCGCAGCAGACGCAAGACGAAAGGAGTGTTATCCATGAAGAAGACCAACGCAACAATGCTGACGGCAGCTGCATTTGCCGCAGCAATGGCACTTGCCCCCGGTGCTGGTAATTCTTCTGCACAAGATGCATCAGTAGTACCGTCTGACAGCAGCTTTGACCCCGCAGCCGTAGAAATGGCGGCATTATACGGTCCGCCTCCGAGTTACTGGTCCACAGCCAACGAACCGGAGATAACAACGACACAGACCACAGCAGCTGATGTGCCGGAGTTTTTCAGAACAACGGACGATTTCATGCAGTACCAGCTGATGTACGGACCGCCGGCATTCTTCACCGATCCGACGATACCTGACAATCCGCAAACGACAACGGAGATGACCTACCAGACAATGTACGGACCTCCGCCGGTATCGCGCATCACATTACCGACAACAGTGGCACCTGATACCACAGAGCCGGAGACAACTCTGCGCACTATCCCGGCAGATCCCGGCCCCGGAGGAATGCAGCAGGCAATGTACGGACCACCGCCGTGTTACGGAGACTTCACCTATGACCAGAAGGTAAACGCATTTGATCTGGTAGCCGCAAAGCAGCTTCTTACCAGTGATGAGACACCCAACTGGTGGTTTATCAATTACAACATGGACGTAAACCGTGACGGACAGTTCTCACTGGCAGACGTACTGCTTCTGAACAGATACCTGCTGGGAGAGGACGTAAAGCTGGGCGTTGCGCAAACGGAAGAACCAATACAGCCTGTCAGCACAGAGGAACCGGAGGATCCCGTAACTGAGACCACGACCAAGCTTCAGAACGTATACGGACCGCCTCCGGGATACTACACCTCCACGCAGGCAGTACCCGAACCGATACAGGAGGTCGAGACGGAAATGCAGGATGTATACGGACCTCCCCCGAGCTATTACAAAAACAACTAAAGAATAATGGAGTGAAAAACTATGCTTAATGTACAGACAAAAATACAGAATCTCAACACTATCAAGACCTATCGTGAGACGCTGAAGGTAGCGCCGCAGCTGCGCAACCTGTTTCTGGAGCTGACACTGCGCTGCAATGAGAAATGTCTTCACTGCGGAAGCAACTGCGGAGACGTAACATCGGAAGAAATATCTGCAACGCAGTACCACAAATTCCTTGCAGAGATCAAGGGCGACTTTGGCACACAGGACAAGATGCTGTGCATCACAGGCGGAGAGCCGCTGCTTAGAAGGGATTTCTTTGATATAATGGCAGGAGCGAACGAGCTGGGCTTCCACTGGGGAATGACCAGTAACGGAACGCTCATCACGCCTGAGGTAGCCCGTGATCTGAAGAGAGTGGGAATGGACACAATATCCATCAGTATTGACGGACTTGCAGAGCACCACGATACATTCAGAAGGACACCGGGCGGCTGGCAGAAGGCAATGGACGGCATTGAATGTCTTATAAACGAAGGCGGATTCAAGGCGGTCCAGGCAACAACAGTTGTTACCCACAAGAATATCGGTGATCTTGACGAGCTGTACAAGATATTCAAGGATATGGATCTTGATTCATGGCGAATCATCAACATAGAGCCGATGGGACGTGCGAAGCAGTATCCTGAGTATCTGCTCACGAAGGAAGAGTACAAGTATATGTTTGACTACATACGCAGTCTGCGCATGAAGGGTGAGCCGGTATGTTACGGATGCAGCCATTATCTTGGACTGGAATACGAGCGTGAGGTACGCGACTGGTACTTCCTCTGCACAGCAGGAACATACATAGCAAGCATCATGGCAAACGGTGATATAACAGCCTGTCTGGACATTGAGCGTCGTCCTGAGCACGTACAGGGCAACATACTCCGCGACCGGTTCAAGGACGTATGGGAGAACGGATTCAAGGAATTCCGCCGTGATCTCAGTGATGAGAACGAGAAATGCGCAGCCTGCAAGGAGCGCGAGTACTGTCACGGAGATTCCTTCCACAGCTGGGACTTTGACAAGCACGAGCCTCAGTTATGCTTCAAGGACATATTATTCTGATAAGATCAGATTTTCCACTTCCAATAATCATGAAAAAGGGGAACTGCATATGCAGCTCCTCTTTTTCAGCATTTTGTAAACTTTCTGCACCACTATTGAATAAAATTTACACCTGTGGTATAATGATACTATAATAAAAGGACAGTTTCAGGAAGACAGCTGAAACGGTGAGAGGAGAAAGCCGATGATACCAGAGGGAGCGGACGCAGAGAAGCTGAAGCAGATAAAAGATGAGTTCATAAGCATATACAAGGAGAACATAAAGCGACCGGGAGCCGACAAGCTGCTGGAGTATCTTGAGAAGAGTGATTTTTTCACAGCTCCCAGCAGTACGCGGTATCACAGCTCATATCCGGGCGGACTTGCGCAGCACAGCATCAACGTATACTACTGTCTGAAGGACTATCTTTCCCGGCCACGGGTAAAGGAGACCTACGGAATGGAGTACACCGAAGAGAGCATAGCGCTGGTGGCATTGCTGCACGACGTATGCAAGGTGAACTTTTACAGTATAGAGTACCGCAACAAGAAGAACGAGCGCGGAGTATGGGAACAGGTACCGTTTTACACGATAAACGACACCTTGCCCTACGGACACGGAGAGAAGTCGGTATACATCATATCGGGATTCCTGTACGGTGAAGGCCGGCTGAGCCGTGAAGAAGCCTGTGCGATACGCTGGCACATGGGATTTTCGGGGATCGAGGACAAAAACACCATAGGCAAGGCGATGGAGATGTATCCCCTTGCGTTCGCGCTGCACGTAGCAGACATGGAGGCATCGCACTTCCTTGAAGGAAGCGGCAGCTGACATAGATAACACGCCTGACACAAGGTCACGGCGCGGCACAATTTTTATAAAGGAGATAGGACAGAAATGAATTGGTACGACAATGCTTTGATCTATCACATTTATCCGCTGGGATTCTGCGGAGCGCCGAAGTACAACGAAGGCGGAGCTGTAGAATACAGGCTAAACAAGGTACTTGACTGGATACCGCATCTGAAGGAGATGAACGTAGACGCAGTATACTTTGGCCCTGTATTTGAATCAGCCGAGCATGGCTACGATACCACAGACTACAAGACGATAGACCGCAGACTTGGAGACAACGCCTCATTCAAGCACATATGTGATGTGCTGCACGAAAACGGCATAAGGGTGATACTTGACGGAGTATTCAACCATGTAGGCAGGAAGTTTCCGCAGTTTGTAGACATACAGCAGAAGGGACAGTCCAGCGAATACTGCGGCTGGTTCCAGAATCTTAATTTTGGCGGGCCCTCACCGATGGGCGACCCGTTCTGGTACGAAGGCTGGAACGGCCACTACAATCTGGTGAAGCTGAATCTGCGCAACGTAGGGGTATGCGACCATCTTATCGACGCGGTGAACTACTGGATAGAGGAGTTCAAGATAGACGGAATCAGATTTGATGCGGCAGACTGCATCGACTTTGACTTTTTCAAGCGCATACGGAGCTTCTGCAAGGGAAAGAAGTCGGATTTCTGGCTGATGGGCGAGATAATCCACGGAGACTACAATCGCTGGGCTAATCCGGAGATGCTTGACAGCGTAACGAACTACGAGTGCTACAAGGGACTGTACTCATCGCACAACGACAAGAACTATTTTGAGATAGACTACTCCATCAACCGCCAGTCGGGTGCAAACGGAGGCATCTACAGGAACATAGCGCTGTACAACTTTGTGGACAATCATGACGTAAACCGGCTTGCCAGCACACTGAACAAGCAGGAATATTTGCCGCTGGTATACACATTGCTGTACGCGATGCCGGGAATCCCGTCGATATACTACGGAAGCGAATACGGTATACAGGGTCGCAAGGAGAACAACTCCGACGACAATCTGCGCCCGAGCCTTGAACTTGCGGACATGGAGCATGAGAACACCGCGCTCTACCGTCACATAGTGAAGCTGGGACAGTTATACCGTGCATATCCGGCACTGAGAACGGGAGCATACGAGAAGATAAGCATCACGAACCAGCAGTTGTTATTCCGCAAAGTCAAGGACGACCAGACGGTATACGTAGCCCTGAACCTGAGCGAAGGCAGCTACAGCTTTGACTTCGGAACGCATCTTTCGACGCTGACGGATCTGCTCAGTGGCAAAGAGATAGCGGTAAACGGAGGAAACGCGCATATAGACCTGCCGCCGTACACAGCGATGATACTTGCGCAGGAGGTACTGACAGACAGCGCACCGGAAGCAGAGCCGAAGGAGACAAAGCCTGCATCAGCACCGGACAGAACGCCGACGGAGCTGCAAATCGGCAGAAGATACCGTCATTTCAAGGGCGGAGAGTACGAGCTGATGGCAGTAGCGCGGCACAGTGAGACAGATGAAGAGCTTGTTATATACAAGTCCGTAAATGACGGACAGGTATGGGCACGGCCGAAGGAAATGTTCACAGGATTTGCCGGAGACGCGAGAAGGTTCACACTGATATAAAAAGAAAAGGCAGATCCGAAGATCTGCCTTTTTTGTCATATTAAAACCGACTTATGGAAGCCAGGTGATATTCATATCCTTGAGCTGGTCAGTATCCTTATCGAAGCTGAACTCATAGCCTGTATCGCGGATATACTTAGAGGACTCAGTCTTGTAGTTATACTGATTGAAGCCTTCCTTGTACTCAGTGTAGTCAGGAGAGTTAGCGAGGAGTTCCTCAGAAGTGAGAGTGATCGGGAAAGCGAACTGAACGACCTTAGCAGCCTCTTCGAGGTCAGCCTTAATATCAGCGTTACGCTCCTCATCATCGAAGCTTGGAACGTAGATAGTGTACCATCTTACGTACTGGAGCGGGCAGTCCTTAGCAGACATAGGGGCATCGCTGACATTAGTGAACTGAACCTGGATATGAGCGTAGTGTGAAAGATCGATAGTATACCATTCAGTGCTGTGGTTAGGGCTGACGTTGTTATCCTTGTTAGCAGCGTCATTCTCCTTGAACTCCACACCGCCGTCGAGGAGGTCCTGGAAAGTGCTCACGCCGACGGTAAAGATCTTGCCCTTATAAGCGAAGCTTCTGTTATCGAGGTCAGCGTACTTGTCGCTGAGGCCCTCAACAGGAGCAGCAGCGGTTTCGGAGCTATCCTCATCATCGTCCTTATCGGAAGCAGAAGTAGTAGTATCTTCCGAATCCTCATCAGCGGTAGTAGTTGACTCTTCAGTAGCTTCCTCAGTGGTAGCTTCTGTAGTAGCTTCTTCGGCAGCTTCCTCAGTAGTAGCCTCTTCTGTAGCAGCCTCAGTAGCGGAAACAGCAGCATCGTTAGTTGAATTTCCGTCAGCAGCGCCGCAGGAAGTGAGGCCGAGCATAGCGATAAGTGAAACAGCCAATAATTTCTTATTCATAAAATATCCTCCTTAGAATAATTCTGTCGATAATACAGATATTCATCCTGGTCTTTCTGAGACCTTAACCATTATAGGCTGTTTGTGACTGAAAGTCAATTAAAAATTGGTAACAAAGGGAATAATTGTAGAATTGGCATACAATCTGACAACACGGTGCAGAAAAAAGCGACAGAATGCAAGCGGAGCAAAGAGCATTGATATGTCACATATCACCAAAAGCGGAATTTCACGCAGAAACCGCCGCACCGGGTGCATCAGGCGGCAGTTGTACAAATTCCACAATCGGAGCGAAACCACTTGAAATCTGGAGAAATGTATGATATAATGAACTGTAAGTGTGCATATGCACAAATATTTATAATATGAAAAGAGGAAATACAATGCCTGCAAACATCGTAGTCGGAACCCAGTGGGGCGACGAAGGAAAGGGTAAAATAATCGACATCATATCGTCACGAGCTGACGTAGTAGTACGTTCACAGGGCGGAAACAATGCCGGCCATACAGTAGTAAACAACGGTGAGGTATACAAGCTCCACCTCATTCCGTCAGGAATACTTTACAAAGACACACTCTGCCTTATCGGTGCCGGAGTAGTACTTGACCCGAAGGACTTCATCGGAGAGCTTGACAATCTTGAGGGCAGAGGCATCTCCACAAAGAATCTGAAGATAGATCCCCGTGCGCACATCGTAATGCCGTGGCACATCGCACTGGACGGACTTTCGGAAGCATTCCGCGGCGGCAAGGACATCGGAACCACAAAGCGCGGAATCGGCCCTACATACATGGACAAATACGAGAGATGCGGAATCAGGATGTATGATCTCACACATCCTGAGGTACTTGCAGAGAAGATACAGTCCACAGGCAAGCTGAAAAACAAGATCATCACAGAGGTATACGGCGGAAAGCCGTTTGACCTTGACGCAGTAACAGCTGAGTATGCAGAATACGGCAAGAGACTGCTGCCCTACATGGACGACGTATCAGTACTGACCTTTGAGGCAGACAAGGCAGGCAAGACCATCATGTTTGAAGGCGCACAGGCAACACTGCTTGACATTGACTTCGGAACATACCCCTACGTAACCTCCTCACATCCGCTTTCAGCAGGCGTATGCGTAGGCACAGGCGTAGGACCCAAGACGATCACCAACATCATCGGAGTAGCGAAGGCATACACAACACGAGTAGGCAAGGGACCGTTCCCGACAGAGCTTGACGACGAGATCGGCGACCAGATCAGAAACGTAGGCGGAGAGTTCGGAACAACGACCGGCAGACCGAGAAGAACAGGCTGGTTCGACGCAGTGATAGTACGTCACTCAGTAAGAGTAAACGGACTTGACAGCCTTGCGATCAACAAGCTGGACACACTTGCAAACCTTGACACACTGAAGGTATGCGTAGCATACAAGAGACCTGACGGCACAGTAACAGAGAACTTCCCGCCGACACTTGAGGAGCTTGAAGGCTGTGAGCCTATCTACGAGGAATTCCCCGGCTTCACAGAGGACATTTCCAAGTGCAGCAGCTTTGATGAGCTTCCGGCGAACTGCAAGAGCTACATCAAGCGACTTGAGGAGCTTGTAGGCTGCCATGTAAGCATGGTAGGCATAGGTCCTGACAGATCACAGATACTTGAGCGGTAAGAATACCACTTATTAATAAGACAACGGAGGGCAGCAGAATGAAGCGAAACAAACAACTGCTCTCACTGATCGCATCGGCAGCCGCACTGGTACTGACATTACCGGTACCGGCTGCACGAGCTGCATCTGTTCCGTACAGCAGTCCCTACACAGCGGAGGAGCACAGTGCAACAGCGCGGTGCAACACAGCGGAGGAAGCGGCAGCTGTACTGAGAGAGAAACTGCGTGAGCACGAAACCGAATTCAGCATACCGGTGCTGTACAATATAGCCGGATCGAAGGCTAAAGTAGACGCGATAATAGAAGCTGCCGTAGCGGAGACCAGCTCCGGCAGCGAGGGTGACTATATCCGCTACAGCTTTGACGCATACGGCTACTCAACGGAACCGGACTGGCTGACACGGACAACACAGATAGCATTCACGGTAGCGTACAACACCACAGCCGAGCAGGAGAAAGTCCTTGACCTCAAGGTGCGGGAGATACTTGACAGGCTGAACGTGTACGACGCACCGGACATAGTAAAAATATCGTCAGTCTACGACTATGTGGTACGCAACACGACCTATTCGCAGGAGCTGACGGATAACGTGATATTCTCCGCATACGGCGCAGCGGTAAACGGTGACGCAGTATGTCAGGGATACTCACAGCTGATATACCGGCTTTTGAAGGATCTTGGCGTATCATGCCGGATAATCCCGGGCTCGTCGGAAGAGGTCAATCATGCATGGAATCTGGTAGGCATAAACGGCACATATTACTATCTTGATGCCACATGGGAGTCACTTCTCGGCAGCAGTGATTATGTATTTTTCCTGCGCGGAAGCGAAGACTTTGACAGCATACCGGGTTTCAACACGCACAGCTTCAAAGCGATGCCGCACGAATCGACACCGCTGAATGAGGAAGCAGACTCCGGCAGGCTGCTGAGCCAGTACAGAATAGCAAAGTACAAGTACAACCGTGAGATCAGGTCAAGTCTGGGCGACGTGACCGGTGACGGAGCGATAGACGCAGCAGATGCGACAATGATACTGCAAGCATACGCAAATATGTCTGTAGGCAAGGCAAATGGACTGAGTGAAGAACAAGCAGCTGACGCAGATGCCGACGGCGACTCATTCATAACCCCGTCAGACGCGACGCTTGTGCTGAAGTATTATACATACCTTTCGACGACAGTCAAGCCTGTTGACTTCATAACGTATGTCAACGATGAAAAATAAGGGGTGACTTTTAATGAACGAAGAGAACATTTACGGCGGCGGTCCTGCACTGGACGACATAGACTATACCGCGCCGGCACAGAAGAATGACGGACCTACCGGAGTAACCGCACCGGTACTGGACGAAATAGAATATGTAGCACCGGCAGCAAAGAAGGGTGATCCCACAGGGGTATCAGCGCCCGTACTTGATGATATGGACAGCTACACACCGCCGGTCTCAGAGAAGAAAGGCGCACCCACAGGAGTAACAGCGCCGGTACTGGACGATGACACGATGCCATACAGCGCACCGGTACAGGAGCAGAAGCTGATACTCAGCGACGAAGACATAATCGCAGGATTATCACCGGAGCAGAGCAGTGTGTTCGTAACGCTCTCACCGGAACAGCAGCAGCAGATAATAGAAATGCGCCGCCAGCAGCTTGGCGCGGAAGCACCGGCACCGGCAGTAACAGCACCGATACTGGACGAGGACAACTACACGCCTCCCCCGAAGAAGGAAGAGCCTGTACAGCCAGCGGAGCCGGTAACAGCGCCGATACTTGACGACGAACCGGAAGCACCGAAATACAAGCCCAAGTATGTAGACGAAGATCTTGAGCGTGTAAAGAGCGAAGCGAAGAAGCAGGCAGTATCCTCGCAGCTTGTATCGGAGCAGAAGGACTCGAAGGAGAGTCTGCGGCTGATGCTTGCACTGAAGGAAGAGCGCCGCATGGAGATGGCAGCGAAGGGCTTCAAGATACTGCTTGCAGTACTTGGCATAGCCATCGTAGGAGCAGCAGCATTCTTCATGCTTTACGCCGGCTTACTGGGACTTGAATACAAGAACGGCGTAGAAGGCATAGCAGGAGTGATAAAGAACTCCTCACTGTACATAGCCATAGCGATGGTACTTACAGCCGGACTGATGCTTACGGGCTCAGGCGGACTGAAGAGTCTCGCATCGCTGGTATTCGTATTATCGGCACTGATACAGCTGTTCCCGGGACTTGCGATGATACCGCAGCACGAAGGCAGCATGGCGCTTGTGCTGATACTATACGCAGTATCGTTCATCAGCACAGTAGCAGTAGTGGTTATAACCTCTGCCAGCGAGTGTGTAGGACAGTATTTCAGCAAAAGCAGGCAATTATAAGAAACTATATCCGCAGGCAACAGTCTGCGGATATTTTCGTGTAGGGACGGCTAAAATTTATCATAAAACACAAATAACAGCACACATAAGGCAAAAACTATTGACTTTTGGCGGGATAACGTGTAGAATTATAAATAGGTATGTTCACAAATAAGGGGAAAAGCGAGAAAAGTGCGGTATCAACGGACAAGGATCCCCGGCATTACGAATTTAAAGGGTGGTAGAATGGTTTTCAGCAGTTTGGAGTTTATTTTTATATTCCTTCCTGCATTTCTGACAGTTTATGCACTGACTCCGTCAAGGTACAAAAATGCGATATTATTCGGCGGAAGTATAATATTCTACAGTATGGGAGTGCTGAACAACCCCATATACATACTTCTGTTTCTTCTTACGATCCTGTTCAACTACATAATCGGTGAATTCATCGGCCATAGCCGGCGAGGGTCGCGATTGTGGCTGACGATAGGAATAGTATTCAACTTCTGGTGGCTGATATTTTTCAAATACACCGGATTCATATTCAGCAACATCAACACGATATTCCGTGCGGACCTGCCCATGCGGAACATCGTACTGCCGATAGGCATAAGTTTTTACACTTTCCAGAACGTGTCCTACATCATAGACGTATACCGGCGGAAGGCAAAGCCGGAGACCAGCTTCATACGCTACGGAGCGTACATCAGTATGTTCCCGCAGCTGATAGCGGGCCCTATCGTCACATACGAAACGGTAGCGAAGCAGCTGAAACACCGTTCGCACTCCATACGGCGCTTAAACGACGGACTAATGACGTTCACCATAGGACTTGGCTATAAGGTACTCATAGCCAACGAGATCGGCGGCTTATGGAAGGACATCGGGACTATCGGATACAGCAGCATATCCACGAAGCTTGCATGGCTTGGAGTATTTGCCTACTCATTCCAGCTGTACTTTGACTTCTGCGGATACTCACTGATGGCGATAGGACTTGGCAGGATAATGGGCTTTGACATACCGCGCAACTTCAACTATCCGTACCTTTCGGTAACGATGACGGAGTTCTGGCGTAGATGGCACATCACGCTGGGCAGCTGGTTCAGGGAATACATATACATACCGCTGGGCGGCAACCGGCACGGCGACAAGAAAACAGTCCGCAACTTCTTTATAGTATGGCTGTTCACAGGACTCTGGCACGGAGCAAGCTGGAACTTTGTCATATGGGGAATGGTACTGTTCGGACTGCTGATGCTTGAGCGGTTCGTGATAGGAGATTTTCTGAACAGATACAAATTAATCGGACATCTGTATATGTTCATAGTGATACCTGTGACATGGCTGATATTCGCGGTAACGGACTTTCATCAGCTTGGGGTATACTTCACAAGGCTTATCCCCTTTCTGCCGGAGAGATCCGACGTTATACTTGCCCGTGACTACGTAAAGTACTGGGGAATATATGCCAAGACATTCATAGCAGCGATCGTGTTGTCAACGCGGATACCGGAGAAGATATACAAGAAGATAAAGGGCTCGCCGTTCTGTGCGATACTGCTTCTGGTAGTATTCTGGCTTTGTGTATACCGGATGTACAAGGGCATGGACGATCCGTTCATGTATTTCAGATTCTGATGGAGTTAGGAGACATCATAAGAGATGAATAGATACAAGCAATTCTTATTTACAGTGCTGCTGCTGATAACGTGTTTCTGCGCATCGCCGTTCATATTTGTAAAGATATGGAAGAACAGTGCAGAGGAGAAGAAAGCGGCAGCAACACCGCCGCCGATGGCCGCAGTAGAAGCCAATGCCGGCGTACAGACACCGACAGCAGAAGCGCCTGCGGACAAGCCCGCAGACCAGCAGGAAGCCACCGAAGTGCCGAAGGAAGACTCAGCGGCGAAAAGCGGCAGTTACGCATATGAGAAGGCGGACATAAGCTATTTCAACGATGCGCTGTTCATAGGTGATTCCCGCACCGTAGGACTACAGGAGTACGGCATAATGAGGGATATATCGGAGTTCTTCTGCACCAGCGGAATGGCGACCAGTACAGTTGAGACCTCAACGGTATCCGGACACACGCTGAACAATCTGCTGACGAGTGTAAAGTATGGCAAGATATACCTGATGATAGGCATCAACGAGGTAGCGAACAACTTTGACACGACCATATCGAACTACCGCGGCATAGTGGACAACCTGAAAGCGAAGCAGCCCGAAGCGATAATCTACGTAATGGGCAACCTCCACGTAGCGGCATCAGCGGAGTCTAACGGCATCACGAACGCGAACATCGACTATCTCAACGGACTGATAGAAGGACTTGCGGACAATGAGCGTGTATTCTATCTTGACGTAAATCCGGAATTTGACGACGGATACGGTGCACTGAAAGAAAGCTGCAGCGGAGACGGTATCCACCCCACAGCTGAGTACTACAAGGAGTGGAGCCAGTGGATATGCGACCACACTGTACCGGACGGCAAAACGCCGCCGGCAGCAGAACCGGCAGCAGCAGCGGAAGACAGTACAGAGCCGGCGCAGGCAGAAGAGACGCCGGAGAAGAAAGACGACTCCAGCAACGAATTTTTCACACACACAGAAGGATAACGTTATCCTGACGCAACTGAAAATACAGCGAAAAAAAGCCTCCGAAAAAATTTCGGAGGTATTTTTTGTACTTTTTTATTGACATTTATACATAAATGGTGTATAATTTTTAGTGATAGAGACTATAAATAATACATTTGCAGCTGTCACGCTCAGCGTTCAGACAGCTTATACATCTTCTTGAACTCAGTGGGAGTGCAGTTTTTAGCCTTCCGGAAGGCGCGGTTGAAAGTCGTGAGGCTTGCAAAGCCGGCGCGCATAGCCACATCGGTTATAGAGAGTTCGGGGTCGATGAGCAGTCTTTCAGCAGCCTTGATACGTTTAGTATTGATGTACTGAATATAGGACATACCGTTATACTCCTTGAAGATGCGTGAAAAATGGTATTTACTGTAGCCAGCTATCGAAGCGAGCTTTTCGAGGGAGATCTCCTCGGTATAGTTCTGATTGATATACTTCATAACGAAGCTGAATTTGCGGCTGTCATCGGTACTGATATTATTGACAGCAGCCTCAGTGCTCTGTCTGATCTGGAACTCTCTGACAGCGGTGAGGATCTTGATGAGGTACATATAAATACGCACATCAGCCATTGGTTCCTTGGAGTAATACTCAGAATAAATATCGAGTATCCCCTTCCTTGCGATAACATAGAGCTCCTTGTCGAGATCCGGGGTGATATGTATTGCAGAGCTGAAAACGGGCATTATAGCATCAAGAGTCGGAACTTCGCTGATAACGGAGTTATCGCACTGGAAGATAATGCGTCTGCCCTCTCTGGCCGGCATCTGATGGAGTTCGCCGGGAGGTATGATTATAATTTCTTTTTCATTGAGGTTATAGTCGGTCCCGCCTGAAGTGACCGAGAAGCCATTGTGAAGAGGGATGATGATTTCGACGGCATTATGCCAGTGGACAGGATACGCCTCTATCTCGTCATTATCGTACAGCATAACAAACCGTTTATTCTCATATTCCACGGTTTCGTACATCCCCGACAGATTTTTGATCATGTTTTAATTCTCCTCCTTGACCATTTTTTGTTATATATCTTCGTGACTGTGCACGTGATTTAATATTTTCTTCACATTATTATACACTAAAACTACAATATTTGTAAAGAGCATTTGATTATTTTGTGTAAAAGATAGCAAAAGTTGATAAAATAGGCGCAACAAATGATTAGTACGAAATAAAAAAAAGTAATATAATGGGTAAAGAGCAAATGAAAAGGTGATGGATATGTCTATTAAATGCTACGAAACTGTTTATAAAAATTATGGAAACTGCATATGTTTGGAAAACGGAACGATCAAACTGATCGCTACGATAGATGTAGGGCCGCGGATCGTATATTTCGGATTCTGCAAGGGACAGAACGTCCTGTTTGAGGATACCGAGCGTAACTTTTACGAGATCAACCGCGGATACGGCGTGTGGTACGCATACGGCGGCCACCGCATATGGTGTGCACCTGAGAAGATGCCGGAGACATACTTGCCGGACAATTCAAAGGTAGCAGTTGAATTTGAAAACAATATCCTGACCCTGACTCCGGCAAAGACCGCTTTAGGCAAGCAGTTCGAGCTTGTGATCGAAATGGACGGAAGCAATACAGTCCGCGTAGAGAACAGGATAACGAACTGTTCAGGAAAAGCAGCAAAGTTCGCTCCATGGTCCGTAACAGGACTGGCAGCCGGCGGAACAGAGATAATCCCGCTGTGCAGTGACAATAACGGGTTCCTTCCGAACAGGACAATGGCCCTCTGGAGCTATTCGGATATAAAAGACCCACGGTTTACCCTGGCAGACAAATACGCTCTGCTGAGGCATGATGCTTCAGCCAAGACTGCTTTTAAGGTAGGCTTCAATGTCACCGGCAATCAGGTGATATATGTACTGGGCAATCAGATACTCCGAAAGACCTTTGAGGACTACAAGAATGCTTCGTATCCCGATTTCTGCTGCAACTTTGAAACTTACACAAACAATCTGTTCCTTGAATGTGAGCTGCTTGGAGAGCTGAGGAACTACCAGCCCGGTGAGACAGCAGTCATAACCGAAAAATGGGAGCTCCAGCCGACTGAGTGGAATCAGGACAAGGTAATAGAAGAATTTATCAATGCGATCTGATAAGGAGGACAGGAAGTGGAAAAATACAAAGATAAGACATTATCTGCATTAGAGAGAGCAGAGGAT